>WRKK01000099.1 GCA_009782245.1 Defluviitaleaceae bacterium
AGGGGCGACCGTCCTCGGTCGCCCGTCCCCCCCATAATATATTATCAAGAAATAAGGAGGAACAAACAATGAAATATTCCGTTACAATCAAATATGACGAAACCGATAACATCTATGTAGCCAGCGTACCAGAACTAGAGGGCTGCATGGCACACGGCTATACTCGTGAAGAGGCTCTTAAAGAGATACACGTGGCTATGGAATTGCATTTGGAAGTTATGCAGGAAAAAAATTTGGAAATTCCAGCGGCTGTGTTTGCGTAAAGTAAGGATAAACGGGAAAACGGGCAAAACGGGAAAACGGGCGACCGAGGTCGGTCGCCCGTCCCAGCTAATCCCCAATGTTTCAATAAAAGTTGTACAGCAGACGGGCGAAAAAACCTATTTTTAATAAATCCCAATCAACCCAAAAGAATAAATTTTCCCCTCGTTATCTCGGTTGTGCCATTCGGTGGGGATTATGTATTTGTTGTTAAATTCGGTTTCGTTGTTTGCCAGCCATTCACTGACATCTATTTTTATGCCCGTTTGCGTTTGCAGTTGGTTGTGCATATTTTGTTTTGGTAGGCGGGTTTCGCCGATGGAGCAGTATACGTTTGTGTCCCCTAAAAATATTTCCCAATATTCGGTAATATCAGAGGTTGCGTATAGTTTGCGGTTAAATTTAATTTGGTTGGCGGAATGGCAACATGAATATATCTCGATTATCAAATCGGGAAACCCCGCAAATCGGCAAATATCTTCGTCCATGCGCCATTTGTTGTTTTTGAAATAAAAAAGTGCTGGCTCTACTTTGTCCAGGTCTGCCATTGGCGTTTGGCTAAAATATTCATCGTCAAATATGGCTAAATCTAGCAAATGACAAGGGTAATATATTAGTTCGCAACGGTGTGCACCTACAACGTAATCCTTAAAATTGCCGATATTTTTGCCGTGTACGTTATCTAGCTGAAACCGTATGTCGTTCCGCAAATCCGCCCATGCCATTGGCGTTTCGATGTAATAATGTACTTGGTTCATTTTTATTGTCTCCTTTTTTGTCTCCTTTTTTGAATTTTTGACCTTTGTAGCAACAACGGGCGGAATAATATCCGCCCGTACGTAAAAACTAATCTGTTCAACCCAATTTTTACAAAGTCAAAATTTTATCCATTGCGGCGGCGGTGTTAAATATTGACTGTTCGGGGAAAGCGGCGTAAGCACCGATTTCTGCTGTTACCCAGTCGTCGTAGTTTATTGATTTTAACGCCGCCATAACATTGCGCCAATTTACATCGCCAGCTAATATTTCAACAAAGCCGTCTAGGCCGCCGATTGAGCGTTTGTAATCCTTGAAATGGATTTTGCAAATGCGGTCGCCTAAAATTTCTATCCATTGTTCGGGGTAGCCAATGTGGATAACGTTTCCCACATCAAAATACGCCTTAATATAGGGGCTGTTTAGCTTGTCGATAAAATCCCGCATTTCTAGCGGCGATAATAAAAACTGGTTCCACACGTTTTCTAGCCCGATTTTTATTTTGGCGGTTTCGGCTTTTTCTTTTAGGTAGCTAAACGCCTCAAAAGCACGGTCGTAGGCTATATCGTAGCGGATAGGCGTAAAACCTGGCATGAACACCGCCGCAACCAGCCCAGGCACAACTAAAACGGAATCCGCACCAAAAGCCTGTGCCATTTCTAGCTGTTTTTCCACTATTTGTATTGCTTTTTTGCGGGTTTCTGGGTCGTTGGCGGTAATTGGGTTGCCCCAATGTAGGCCTGTTGCAATGCTAGGCACTTGCAAACCCAGCTGTTGGGCGTGTTCGCTAAGTTCTGCCCAATCGCTTGCTGTGGAATTTAGCCCCGTTTGCCCGTTTTCTTCTAAAGTTAGTTCTATGCCGTCAAAACCAGCCTGTTTTGCTAGTTGCATACTTTCTTTTATGGTTTTGCCCGCAAAACTCCAGTAATTTATTGCTTTCTTCACGGTTTTACCTCCTGCAAAGCACCCTTATTTTTTGCCGAGGTTACTTCTGCTTCGGCTAAAATTATCGTGTCGCGGTGGCTTTCTAGCAGGGCTATATAGTCAAAGTTTTCTTCGCCTTTCAGTAGTTTGTTGAATAAAATTATTTCGTCATAGTAGGCGTTACTGCCAGCAAATTTAGGCTGATACGATTTTTCGCCATCGGGGTGCACCGTTAATCCGCCGTTTTCAAATACTAATGCACCTTTTTCAAAGTTCATGCGGAAAAGCATACTGAATACGTATGTGCCGCCGTTTATTGTCCAGTCGTCTTGTGCGTTTACCATTTTGCCGTCTTCGTAGATGTAGTTGGTGGAAACTATATCAAAACCGCTACCCTCGATTACGTTTAACGCCGAAGTGCTAACCGATTTTGGCAAGCCAAACAGCCAAACTATGGTGTCAACATCGTGGATATGCTGATCTAGCAAGCAACCGCCAGAGCGTTCGTCATCTAGCAGCCAGTTATCCCACGACCAAACGGGCGTTGAGCCGCCCCGATAAAAATAAGCACCCAAACATTTGCCAAACGTGCCATTTTCAACATAATCTTTTGCGAACATATAGGAATCCCAATAACGCAATGTATGCCCTATCATTAATTTTTTGCCCGTTCGTTTGGCGGCATCTATCATTTGTGTGCATTGCTCCGAGGAGCGAGCCATGGGTTTTTCGCAAAAAACGTGCAGACCCATTTCCATTGCTTTTATTGCCAGCGGCGCGTGCAAGTAAGTTGGCAAGCATAAATCCACATAATCCAAATTTTCCGCTTTTATCATTTCTTCCATATCGGAATACAGGGCATATTTTGACAAATCTAGCTGTTTTTTTGTAACGTCCAAGTTACCCTCGGTCGCTTTGCTAGAGCCCAGTTTTGCGGCATCTACATCGCAAACTGCTACTAATTCTATGCCCGTGTTGTTTTGTTTCATTTGTTCATAATTTGTTAGGTGGGCACTGCCCATCATTCCTAACCCGACTAATCCTACTCTCATAGTGTCCTCCAGTTGTTTGGTATTTTTGAACCCTTAATTACATGATAATTGTATATTTGTCGGCTGTCAAGGTACTTTGAAAAAAATTTACACATTGATTTGCATTTTGGCAAAATGTATGTTAAAATCAGACAATAACAAAATGATTGAGTATATTGTTGTAGTAAGAATATTTTTTAGAAAGAAGGTTTTATTATGCCTTTTTACAAGCGAATACAATATAACTCGCCTGTAGTGCTAACTTATGCGTTGGTTGCCTTGGCGGTTTTACTGCTAGACCAAATTACGCAAGGTGCGGCTAATTTTTATTTTTTCAGCGTTCACCGTGGCTCGCCAACCGACCCGTTGCTGTATTTTCGTATGATAGGGCACGTTATAGGACACGCCAACCTTAGCCATTATTTTAACAATGTGGTGCTGTTATTGCTAGTTGGCCCAATGTTGGAAGAACGCTACGGCGGCAAAAAAATATTGCTGATGATGCTTATTACTGCGTTAGTAACAGGAATATTATTTTTAGCAGTATCTGACGGTAGATTGCTGGGCGGCAGCGGCTTAGTTTTTATGCTAATTTTGCTAAGTTCGTTTACTAACCTGCAAAAAGGGCGTATCCCGCTAACGTTAATTTTGGCTGTCGCAATATTTATCGGCAGAGAAGTTGTAGCCGAAGTTACCACCGAAACAAACATATCCAACGTAACCCACATAATAGGCGGAATATGCGGCGCGGCGTTTGGCTACTTTTTCAACAAGCCAATTTTTGCAACAGCAAAAACCGCAATAGCAGAAGACATCTTAGAAAAAGATACCGCAGGGGAAAGTTAGGGAAAAGCAACAAAAGTAACACCATTAACTTGAAAAGGAGAGTGTAATGCACAGCGGTCTGTTATGAACTAAATCCAAAAAGGCGGGTCACCTGCCCGCCGGCAGGCGGGAGGGGCGCGCTCCTTGCGGGTCCAGGGCAGCGCCCTGGCGGGGTGTGCCTGCCCGCCGGCAGGCGGGGG
>WRKK01000100.1 GCA_009782245.1 Defluviitaleaceae bacterium
CCCCTACGGGTGGCATCGTTGTAGGGGCGACCGTCCTCGGTCGCCCGTTTTTTCCTACATCAATCTATTTTTAAGTTGTTCGAGTATAAAATAATCCCCAAAATTTTCACATTTATTTTTTTGCATTTTTTGCATTTTTTAGTTGCACCTACTTGACAACCCCACCCATTATGTGATAGACTTTACAATGCACAGTTTTAGCAACTTATTTTTACACAAGGAGAGATAAAAAATGCGAAAAAACGTATACTTAAAATCCATGTTGCGCCAACCAGGCCGCACTTTTTTGCTTATGTTGCTTATTGCAACCGTGGTTTTTGCTGTTGTGTTGCGTATGTCGGAATATATTAACATGGACGATCACATAGCACAAATTGCCGCAACTTACACCTCTATCGGTGTTTTGCAGGCAGATACACAGCTGGCGGACGTTAGCCAATCGGCAGATATGGTTGCTAGTTCCGAGTTTGTCGGCTTTGAAGACCGCCGCCGCTTTGCCGAGGGGCTTATGGCAGACGGAATTTTTAGTGCCGATATGTCTGGTATGCCATCTAACTTCCAAATGGACGGCTTTATAGATTTTCATAACCAGCCCAGACTTACCGAAACCATTTTTCTCGGCTTTTTGTGGCAATTTGAACGGCTTGATGACTATAACACTTGGCTGGTTTTTTGGGTTAATTGGCTGCCCGTTGGAATGCCCGAACATATTCAGGCTGGTACGACGGTTAGCGTTTTGTTTAACCATAATTTTATGATAAACGGCGAAATGGTTCGCATCGACCCGCTAGAATTTATGGAACTAGAACAAAGTTACCTTATACGGGCGTATTTTCCGCAACGGGTTGGGCCAGGTATGGCATCGTGGTTTCCTAACCAAATGAGCGTTGGCACATCTTTGTGGGGCGGCCCGACTATTCAAGATTTAACAATGATTCCATTATCCGATAATTTTGACAACCTTGCCGATGCTATTTGGTTTTTACACGCAAATTTTGTGGAAGATGACGATGGCAACACAGGCACACATTTTGATTTTATCGGGATATTGGACGAAGAATATATAGACGGTTTTTGGGAAGAAATTTGGGAACGTGTCGCATTTTTACAGCACAACCAGCAATCCGTTTGGCTACAAACTACTCGCAATATGTACTTAATGCCGCAAATGTTTGTTGACAGCAGTTTGCGAATGATAAACGATTTTAACAACCCAGGCAGACTAATAAGTTACGATGACTATCTAAATGCGAACCCTGTAGTAGTTGTAAACAGCGACTTTGCTAGAATACGTGGCTTTTCGGTGGGCGATACGCTAGTTGTTACCGTGCCAAAAAACCAGTATTTAAGCGGCTTTGCCGTGCGTCAAACAGGCTGGGGTCCGTTTACCGATTTTGTTGTGCGTAGCGATTTAACCACTTCCTCTGAAGATGACGACATTGAAAATCTCGCCGCTACCGAAAACACCGCCAATTTTGAAAATTCCGAAGAAATTAATGAAGAAATTAATCTTGAAGAAATTCGGCTGGAACTGGAAATTATCGGGATAGTTGACAACGGCTTGCCAGGTTTTCGCACACAAGCGCCCCGCTATATGTACATACCAGATTCGCTGTTGCCAGAAGATTTTGCTATATCGGGCTTGGACGGCTTTTTGCCAGCCGACCGTTTTAGCTTTGTGCTAACCAGTTCGCGCCACGAGCAAGTTTTTTACGCACAATATCGGGATATTTTAGCCGAAATGGGCTTAACGCTTGCAATGCTTTGGACGGGCAGCGGTGGTTTTTGGGTTGCCGCCGATTCTATTATGCTAATGGCTACTTTTAACGCTATTGCTATGTGGATTGCACTAATTCTCATTTTTGTTATATCTTCCGCCATTTTGCTACAGCAGCGCCGAAAAGATTTCGCAATTTTGCGAGCGTTGGGCGTTTCTTCCGCCAAAATTTTCAAGCAACTGCTATTTTGCGTAATTGTTATTATTGTTCCGCCTATTTTGCTAGGAAGTTGGGCGGCATGGGAATTTACGCAAACAGAAATGTTTTATGTCAACCTAGATGAAATTTTAGCACAAGTTGCACCTAGGGTTATTCCAGGTGCAGGGCTAGAGCCACGGTTTATGCGAATGGTTCCGCAGTTTGACGTGTCCGCTGGCTTGCCGTTATCGTTTGTGCTAACTTTGGCGGGAATATTTTTTGCTATAATGCTGATAATGCTGGTTTTTGGCACATTTTATATGCTACGCAACTCAACTTTGGCGTTATTGCAGGGTGCATCTGGTCAGCCGAGACGGGCAAAAATCAGCACGACAGCCGAACCCGCAACTTTTGCCAACGCAAAATTTGAATCGTCCAGTTTGCAAAACAAGCTAACTACCGCAAAAAAATGGGAATTTTCCAATAAAATGCAGTATGTTAAAAGGCAAATTACCCGCGCGCCGTTGCAATCCGTTTTGTGCCTAGTTGTGGCTCTTGCTTTTATGATGCTGCTGGGCTGGCTGCAACAGTCAATCTACATGACAGAGGTAGAAATAGCCACTTTGCAAGATACAATGCCCGTTGAAATAGAGATTTTTTCTGGCACGGAAGCGGTTGCACTCGGTGCAGGTACGTCGTTTCCCGCACCGTTTGACAGGCGAATGGACGATTTTATCGCACCCCGCACAATAGAACGCATTTACGAGGCGGGCTATTTTCAAAATATTTATTACGAGGCGGCTCATTTTATCGCATTTTTAGTTGCACCAGAAAACGGAAATTTCCCGCAAAATTGGCAAGGTGCAGTTGGGCTAGATACGCAGTGGAGCCTTTGGGATCCCATTGCGATGGAGTTAATGGATTCAATGCTGGGCGCGCAAAGTTTGGAGCGGCTGTTAGAGCGGCATTCTAACACGTTTGTAAACGGCATTATTGGCGATTTGGATATAACCTTTGCGCCAGGCTTTAGTTACGCCGATTTTGCATACACGCCCGATGCACCGCTACCGATAGTTGTATCGCAAAACACGCTAAATCAGCAGGGTTTGCAGTTGGGCGATATGGCATTTATAAGTTACAGGCTGCTTTTGCCCCGTGTGTGGCAGGAGCAATCCGCAATAATAATCGGCGTACATAACGATCACATACTCGGCACGGCAACGCAACAGGCAATGATAGTTCCTGTAGAATTTTTGGAATACAATATCAGCAGTTGGCTGGGTTTTAGCAGGTTGGCATTTGAAGTTATGCCAGAATACAGCAACGCCGAGGATTTGGAGAATATCCGCGAAACGGTAAACGAAATAATCCGCCGAGGAGACGGCACTTTTTGGATATTAAACTTTTTTATGTGGGACGAAGAATTGCGTAATTTAAGCGGCGCATTGGAACAAGTGCTGGTTTTGCTTAATTTGCTATACCCGATAGTTATAGCTATTTCGGTAACGGTTGCATTGTTTTTGTCCATTTTGCTAATGTTGCAAAACGCAAAAATTGTCGCCATTATGAGCGTGCTTGGTACGGGCAAAATAAAAATTGCGTTAATATTATGCACCAAACAGCTTGTGATATTTTTGGGCGGAATTATTTTAGGATTATTGCTAACTTTGCTTGTTGGCTGGAATTTTACCCTAATTTTGCCGCTTGCGACAGTATATTTTGTGGGTGCAGTTGTCGGCTCAATTTTTGGCACGGTGCTAGTTACCAAAAAATCGCCCATTGATATGTTGCAGGTGCGGGAATAGTCCGCAAAAGGGTTTGGCGATTGCGAAAAAATATTATTAACTTAAAACCAAAGCCAATAAAAAATTAGCGGGTCAAGGGGCGCACTCCTTGCGGGTCAAGGCAGCGCCATTGCGGGGTGTGGGGTAGCCTGACCGCCGTCAGGCGGGGGGCAGCGCCTCATAAGCACCAACTTAACAAAAAAAGTTCACAAATACCAACAAATCAGTTAAAATTGAATTAACAACAAAACAACAACCGAGGATGATACCTGTGAACAAAATAAATTTTACCGACCCGCCTGCTGCGGGCAGGAAAATTAAAA
>WRKK01000101.1 GCA_009782245.1 Defluviitaleaceae bacterium
GGCTTATCAGGTAGCCCTGTTCCGTCAGCTTTTCCACGGCTTTTTGCACGGTGTTAGGGTTTATGCCGTATTCCAGCGCCAGGTCGCGGACTGACGGCAGTCTGTCGTCTGGCGCGAGGTCGTTGCGGGCTATTTTGATTAGAATGTCTTGCATGACCTGCTGGAAGATTGGGGTGGCGGCGTTTGTTATTTTGGTGGGATTGCGTTTGTTGCTCATGGTGATACCTCCTTGTGTTGATTTATTGTTGTATTAGTATAATAATACAATGGTGAGAGTTTGTCAAGGGGTTTTGAAAAAATTTTTTTTGGGGGTTTAGTGGGGTTTTCGGGGGTTTTGTGAAAAGGGTAAAAAATGTAACATAAATGTAATATTGTTCCGCAACGAGTATAAAAATTTTTGCCGAAAATATCCCAACAAAAAAGCCGCCTACAATAAAAATCATAGGCGACCAATTTGCTCGAGGCCGGACTCGAACCGGCACGGGCCGAAACCCACGGGATTTTAAGTCCCGGGCGTCTACCAATTCCGCCACTCGAGCGGTATATATATAGTATCACAGCTAAAAAGCAAAGTCAAGCACTAATAAAAAATTTTTTTGCGATTTTGCAGAAGTGTCAAAAGCGGCTAAAATCGGGGCGACTGTTAAGCGGTTGGTTGCAGTTTGTTTAATACGCCAAATTATAAGGCAATTATTGGGCATTCTAAATGGGCAAACAAAATTTTTTTTGGAAAATTTGTTAAGTTTGTTGAAAATTTTTTTGCAGCGCATTTATTTTTATGTACTTTTTGTTGATTTTTCGCTGATTTTAGCAGTTTTTGCCGTAAATCTTTCACAAAAAAATATTTTGCAATTTTTGTTGCTAAACGCAAGTTTTTGTTGTATAATTTTAGAGTACAAATTTTTAATTTTGGAGGGCTTTATTATGGCTTATATTATCAATGACAACTGCATCAGCTGTGGAGTTTGCGAAGCTGAATGTCCAACTAACTGTATTTCTGCAGGAGATTCCAAGTACGTAGTTACGGAAGCCGACTGTATAGATTGCGGTGCTTGTGCTGGCGTTTGCCCCGTTGAGGCTTGCCAACAAGCGTAAGATTTTATGTTTTGTTTAAGTAATGTTTAAGTAATTTTTTAAGTAGTTCTTAAGCCGTGGCAATAATTGCACGGCTCTTTTTGTCGCCAATTTTCTTGTCTAAAAAATTTTCCAAAAATTTCCCAAAAATTTCCCCAAAATCATCAGACTACCCCAAAAATTTCCACGTATATATTGTTGTACTACAAATGTAGTAAAAAAGTGCAACCGCACAAAAGAAAGGAGCAAAACAACATGACCAACGGAGATTACACCCCAGCAAAAAAGGGCAATCTTCCGCAAAAGATAAAAATTTTGCTGATAATTACGGCAATTTTGGGAGCAATCCTACTAGGCACTATGGCGATAACCTACTTCACAGCGGATATTTCGGCAGCACAAGCAATGCAAATTGCCCAAAACTACGTCGGGAGCGGCACGGCAACAACCCCCGATTTGGACTGGGAAATATGGCGGTGGCTTTGGAACGTTGAAGTCTTAAACCCAGAAACTGGGCTAATACACGAGTTATACATTCACCCAAACACTGGCGCAATCGTAAGGCAAGAAATCTCAATATGGGATTAGCCTGAATTTAATTTATAGGGAGGAACATCATGTTCAAAAAAATTATTATAGGAATATCGGCGGTTGTCGTATTAACCGCAGGATATGTGGGTTTTGCCGCATTGACGGAAACCCCAGTACAAGCCGCAAGCACAACAGATATTGCGGCAATGCAAGCGGAAATCGCAGAGTTGCGGGCGTTGATACAATCGCTAACGGGACTTCTTGGGCAGCAAGCAACAACGCCCATTGCACAAATCTCCACACAACGTGCGCGTGAAATAGCAGTAGAATTTGTGGGAAGTGGCACAGCCCTTACCGCCAACCTGTTTGTAGAGGACGGCGTTCCCATGTTTGAAGTTGAAGTACAAGCGGCGAACAGTTCGCGGTCTATGATTTATATAAACGCCGTGAACAGCACAGTTGTAAGAATGACACCAATAACAACGCCAGAATTGCAACCAGTAACACCAACCGCACCAGTAGCAACGCCGCCACCAGTAGCACCACCGCCTGCGGCAACCGCTCCGCCAGCAACAAACGTAACAACAAGCGGACGCACCGCTCGTCCTGCGAATCCAGCAATTAGCCGCGACCGTGCTATTCAAATAGCCGAGGCAGATATGCGAGCAAGAGGGCTATCTGGCTGGTTTGATTCCATTGAAATGGATTGGGAAATGGGTCAATGGGTTTGGGAAGTTGAGTTTGACAGCAGCACCAACCGAAATCACGATTACGAGTGGTACATCAACGTTGACACAGGTGCAATCGTACGGTTTAGAATAGACAGATAACAGGATAATAGGATAATTTGGCGAAAATAGCCAAAATTAGGGCGGAAACGTGAAGTCTCCGCCCGTTTTTGCTTACTGCTGGTTGTCGGATATGCCTATAAAAATGCGGCTTGCAATAAATTAAAAATTGCGATACAATATAAACATTAGGATATTTTATGCGGTTTATATCAACAAAAAACCGCTATATCACAAGAAAGGGTGGCTATTATGGCAATAACAAATTTAACCTTACAACTAGAAGAGGAAGACAGCAAACAATTTGAGCAATTTTGCCAAAAAGAGGGGCTAAACGCCAACTCTGCAATAAATATGTTTGTGAAACGAGTAATAATTACTGGGAAAATGCCGTTTGTCCCAGAAGAAACTACAAATGTAGAACCCCCAGAAGAAATAGAGTACACAGAAGAAAGTTTGTGGCAAGCAAGGTTGGAATTTTTGGAGAAGTCGAGACTTCAGCCGCATGAAATTAAACCTTTGACAGAGGAAGGTAAAGAAATAATGCGGCAAGCAAGAGAGGCAATAAGGGAGCTACAGGAAGAAGCGGTGCGAAACGGCACTTCTGGTATGACTATGGACGAAATAAACGAAGAAATAGCGTTATATCGCAAAGAAAAACGTGAAAAACGTGCTTTGTTGAGGGAAATAAGAGCAACTTACCCTTTCGAACAACAAGCATTATTAAAAGACATTGAAAGAATGCTTATGCCCGAATTAGAAGCCGAAATAGAGGAATATCAACAAAAACAGAAAGGTAACTCCGTAAATGTGTAGAATAGTAATAGACACAAATGTGATTGTTTCAGCGTTTAAGTCGCCTGGTGGTAATCCAGATAAAATTATTTGCAATGCTACTGCAAGCGGTTCAAAATTAAAAATTTGCTACGACACAGAAATCTTTGAAGAATATTCCGACGTACTTAACCGACCAAAATTTGATTTTGACGATGTAAGATTAAAACGCTTTTTTAACACGGTAAATGAAAACGGCGTTTTTTGCCAGCCACAAAAAAGCCAATTTTACATGGTGGACGAAACTGACCGATGTTTCTACGATGTAGCAAAACATTGCGGTGCTTGGCTAATAACAGGCAACACAAAACATTACCCAAAAGAGCCGTTTATTATTGCTCCTACGGATTTTTTGCGGTTGGATTTGGGTTATTGACTTCATTTTTAACGTAAATTTACGCAATAGTTTCGCAATTTTTCCGAAAAATTGCGAAACTATTTTTTACTTGATACTGCACAAAACACCTCTGCTTGGACGCATCGTCTATCTGCACCGCCTCGACCATAAACTTTTTTTACAAACCCTTGACAAATCCAAAACCCTGTGATATTCTATAAACAGTAAACTTATATCATACCGAAAAACATGAGGTTACTATAATATTCGATTACTACATTTGTAGAAGAATCGTGAAGCAATAACGTCCGCTTTTGGTGGGCGTTATCTTTCTGTTATGACCTTTTAAGGAGGATTTTTTATGAGATACGGCATAGGATTAGAAATCGGCATTACGTCAATCGGCTTTGCAACAATGGAAATTGACGAAACCGACCGCCCTTTTCGCATTGTCAACCTTGGCACAA
>WRKK01000102.1 GCA_009782245.1 Defluviitaleaceae bacterium
GGACGGTCGCCCCTACGGTCGGCGTTTTTGTAGGGGCGACCGTCCTCGGTCGCCCGTCCCCCCCTGCAAAATTAATGACAATGACATTATCCGCCTGACTGCCGTCAAGCAGACCCGTTTTCCCCTGCATCAATCTATTTTGAAAATTTTTTAGTCTAGTAAAAAATCATAGTACAGGACGGTTTTATATGAATTTAACACAAGAACAACACCAAGCAATTATCGCCAGGAACCAACAAATACTGCTTTCGGCGGCGGCTGGCTCTGGCAAAACTTTTGTGCTGGTGCAAAGAATTTTAGGTCTAATATCGGGAATGCCCGAAATATCGGAAAATACCGATAATACCGATAATATCAATAATGCCGATAATATCAATAATGCCGATAATACTAATAATCCCGCCAAACCCGCTAAAACAGCCGATATTGACCAATTATTAGTGGTTACTTTTACCAACCTAGCCGCCGCCGAAATGAAAGAACGGCTAGAAACCGAACTTGAAAAGCGGCTGGAAAAAACGCCCAACGATGAAAATTTGCTCCGCCAATCTTCGCGGCTGGTGGTTTCTTCTATATCAACGCTGCACTCGTTTTGCCGCAAACTGATAAAAGAAAATTTTCACTTGCTGGACTTAGACCCCGCTTTTCGGGTGGGCGATAATACCGAATTTGCCCTGCTGCAAAGCCAAATAATGGAAACGCTTTTTGAAGATTTGTACGCCAACAGCGAAAAATTTTCCGCATTAGTGGATATTTTTGGCGGCGGCAAAACCCGAGATATTAGCCTAGATAGGCTAATCCGCCGATTGTTCCAATTTATAGAAAGCCGCCCGTTCCCAGAACAATCCGTAAACGACTATATCCAATATACCGCCGCCGATTTGTCCGTTTGGCTGAACATCATCAAAACCGAAATTGCCGATATTTTGTCAACCGCTTTAACCTATGTGGAACAAGCCCGTAATATCTGCCTTAACCCCGACGGCGGCCCAGAAAAATACCTGGCCGCACTAACCGATGATGCAACTTTGCTGAAATTGTTGCAAAAACAGCTGGCTGAATCGGAGGCTAAATCGGAAATTAAATCGAAAATTAAATCGAAAATTAAATCAGAAACGGACGAACTAGACCGCCTATATTCTATATTTGACGAGATTAGCTACTCGCGGCTTTTTTCCTACAGGGGCAAGGCAAAAGAGGAGATAGACGAAACTTTAGCCGCCAAAGTGCAAGAATTACGCAACCGAGAGGTAAAAGACCGCATAAAAGCAATAAAAAAACGGTTCTTTTTTGCAAGCCCCGATAAAATTAGAGCCGATATGCACAGCGTAGCCCCGATAATAACCGAATTATTACAGCTTACGCTAAAATATCGCAAAATGTACATCGCCGAAAAAAAAGCCCGCAACCTAGTAGATTACAACGATTTAGAGCATTACGCAATACAACTGCTATGGCAGGGCGATTTTTCGCAACCGCAAACGCTTGTGCCAAGTGCTGTCGCAACGGCACTTTCCGCCAAATTTACCGAGATTTTGGTTGACGAATACCAAGATATAAACGAAGTGCAAGACAAAATATTGTCCGCTTTGGATAACAGTCAAAATAATGAAAATAACGACAACAAAAACATTACCCGCCGCTTTATGGTGGGCGATGTAAAGCAGAGCATTTACGGATTTAGACACGCAAAACCGCAGCTTTTCATCGAAAAATACAATAATGCGGACATAAAAACAATATTATTGTCCAAAAACTTCCGCAGCCGTGCCGAAGTGCTAAACGCCGTTAATTTCCTGTTTTATCGGCTAATGAAAACGGGCGATATTGAATACAGCGAAAAAACAGCCCTGCATTTAGGTGCAACGTTCCCAGAACCAGAAAGCGAAATGCCGCAATTATCACTAAAAGCGGAGTTGCACATAGCCGAATTTTCGTCCCCGCAAAACAATGACGAAGACACAGAAAGCCCCGAAAACGCCAGTATTAGCGGCATCTCGGAAGAAACCGAAAATAACTTGAAAATCCGCCACGAGGCAAAATTGATTTCCCAGCAGATAAAGAAAATTGTGGCGGAATCTGGCGGAAAATATGGCTTTGGCGATATTGTTATTTTGTCGCGTTCCATAAAGGCGACCTCGGCAATATTTGTGGAAGAGCTGAAAACACAGGGAATTTCAGCGGTCGCCGAAGTTGCGGGCAGCTTTTTTGAAACGCAGGAAATTATGGTGGCGTTAAGCCTATTGCGCGTGGTTGACAATCCCCGCCAAGATATTGACCTTATAACCGTTTTGCGACTGGAAAATTTTTCTGCCGACGAAATGCTGACAATACGGCTAAATCCCACGACTGGCAAGGAAAAACGGGATTATTACGATTGTATATTAGATTACATCAGCAACGGCACAGAACCCGCATTGGCAGCCCGTTTGCAAGAATTATTGGAAAAAATTAGCTACTGGCGCAAGCAAGCGGCTGTTTTGCCAATAAGCCGCCTAATCGGCATTTTGTACGAAGAAACGGGCTTGCCGTATCGGTTCAACGAAACGGCGGACAGCGATGTGCGGCGCGCCAACCTGCAACTGCTCCTGGAAAAGGCTATCCAGTACGAAAGCACCAGTTTTAGCGGACTTTTTGAGTTTATCCGCTATGTGGAATGGATTAAAGTGAACTCCGACGATGCCGCAGAATCAATCATATTGCCAAAGGACAACAATTTAGTGCGGGTTATGAGTATCCACAAATCCAAGGGGCTGGAGTTTCCGATTGTTTTTGTTAGCCAGCTAGGCCGCAATTTTAACGATATGGACGAAAAAAACGGGATAATATTGCACCCGCAATACGGGCTAGGTGCTATGTACACCGATTTATCCTTGCGGACACGCTCGAACACGTTAGCACGTGTTGCATTAAGTTTGTTGCGGCAGCGCGAAAACACCGCCGAAGAGTTGCGTATTTTGTACGTGGCAATGACAAGGGCAAAGGAAAAGCTGTTTTTAACAGGCGTTGTCTCTGATTTGGCAAAAAAACGGGCAAAATGGCAGGATTTAGCCCAGCCAGCAATGCCGCAACACGCAATAAAAGATGCCAAAAACTTTTTAGATTGGATTGCACCCGCCGTGCTGTATTCCAGCGAACACATAGAATGGCACACGCACCAAAATATATCGGTGGAAACCGCCGAAAATATACCTTTTGTGGCGTTGGTCGCAAAACGGCAAAAAGGGGCGTTTCCTAGCATAAGATGGTCGTTGCCAGCGGGGGTTGTAAAATCTGACAAATTCCGCTCCAGAGCGACTTTGCCGTCCAAGTTGTCAATATCCGAAATTAAGCGTATTTTTGAACTGGAAACATCGCCGCAGGGTGTGTCCGCTTTTTCTGGGAATTTTTCTGGAAATTCTTTTGGAAATTCTGACGAAGAAAATATATTCCAGCCGCCCAAATTTTACGGGGCAGAAAAAATAACGCCACTCCGCATGGGTTCGCTGTTGCACACAATAATAGAACATTTAGATTTGCAAAAAGACACCACTTTAGCGGCAATAACAGCCCTAATTGGCGAACTGGTGAACAAAGGGCTAATGTCGCAAGAGGAATCGGCGGCGGTTAGCGTGGGCAGGCTACAAAAATTTGTAGAATCCGATTTAGCCACCCGCATGAGAGCGGCGAAGTATATCCAGCGGGAGATTCCTTTTGTAATGGGCATTTCCCCAAAAGAGGTGTACGGCACGGGTGCAGCGGAAAACTCGATTTTGGTGCATGGCATAATAGATTGCTATTTTGAAACGCAAGCGGGGGAAATTATTTTAGTTGATTTCAAAAGCAGCGGTAATCAAGAATTATTGGCAAAACGCTATTCCACGCAAATGGAGATATATAAAAAGGCGATAGAACGGGCGACGGGTAAGATGGTTAGTGAGGTTTTGTTGGTTGGGGTTTGATGTTCACGGTCGCCCGTTTGTCCCCAGCCAATCCGCCCGTTGTGCCCCAACAAATCCCGCCTGTAGGGGCGACCGTCTCGGTCGCCCGTTTGTCCCCAGCCATTCCGCCCGTT
>WRKK01000103.1 GCA_009782245.1 Defluviitaleaceae bacterium
TTGTGAAGATGTTTTGTTTTATCTGCTAAAACGTTCTGTTTGTAGGGAAAAATTTTCTTAAGTTGGTGCTTATGGGATATTATCCGCCCGTTTTTTCCTACATTAGTTTATTTTTAAGTTGTTCGATTATAAACGGACGGGCGACCGTCCTCGGTCGCCCGTCCATCATAAATCATTTAAGTTGCAGACAACACCAGTCAAAATCATGGTTTAACCCTGCTATCATCAAGTTAGCACAAAAACCATTAGAAAAATTAGCGGGTCAAGGGGCGCGCTCCTTGCGGGGTGTGGGGCAGAGCCCCACGGTTTTGCAGTTGTTTGAACACAAAATAACGTCCCAAAAAAACAAATGCTCGCCGCAAGACGAGCACAAATTTTGGTAATTTATTTTATCGTTTGTTTTATTGCTTACTTTATTGCTTGTTTTATTATCTCTTTGAAAATTGCGGTGCACGTCTTGCACCTTTTAAGCCGTATTTTTTACGCTCTTTCATGCGAGGGTCGCGGGTTAAAAAGCCAGCTTTTTTTAGCGGTTGCCGAAAATCTTGATCCGCTTGCAATAAAGCCCTCGAGATGCCGTGCCGTATAGCACCTGCTTGTCCCGTATAGCCGCCGCCAAATACGTTTACTTTTACGTCAAATTTACCTAGCGTATCGGTTAATTCTAGCGGTTGGCGAATAATTAGCTTTAACGTTTCAAAATCAAAATAATCGTCTATATCCCGCTTGTTTACTGTAACTACTCCTGTGCCAGGCATTAAATAAACCCTTGCTACAGAGCTTTTTCTGCGGCCTGTACCGTAATACATTGCTGTTGCCATAAATAATTTTCCTTTCTATTTTATATTAAAAGTTAGTGGTTCGGGTTTCTGGGCCTCGTGCTTGTGGGTTGCGCCTGCGTAAACGTGAAATTTTGAGAACATTTTCTTGCCCAAGTTATTTTTTGGTAACATTCCTTTAACGGCGTGGTGTAGCACGTATTCTGGTTTGTTTTTCAGCATATCTTTTAACGATGTTTCTTTTCTGCCGCCTATGTAGCCTGTGTAGCGGACATATTGCTTTTTATCCAGTTTTTTGCCTGTTACCTTTATTTTATCGGCGTTTATTACTATTACATAATCGCCAACATCTGCATTTGGGCTGTAAATAGGTTTGTGCTTGCCACGCAAAACGTGGGCAATGTTGGTGGATAACCGTCCTAAATTTTGACCCTCTGCATCAACCACGTACCATTTACGCTCAACTTCTAAAGGTTTAGTGATAAATGTGGTTCGCATTGCTTTTTTGCCTCCTTATTAGTGCCGTTGCACTAAATTTTCATAATTTTTAATAAATTTATAAAATCAGTAAAACCAGCCTAAACTAAGTGGGTTAGTTTATCGCTTTTTTTGCTATACATATCACTATAACACATATTTTTGTTTTTGGCAAATTTTTTTTTGCCAAAAAAACAAGCGTAAAAATTCAATCTATGATAAAATATTAGAATAGCTTTATTTGCAAAGGAGAAAATTTTATGTGTGGTTTTTGTGGATTTGCAGGAAACGAGATAAACTCTAATATTATTTATGGTATGATGGAAAAAATTGCCCACCGTGGGCCCGATTCTGACGGCACTTATTTTGATAACGATATTGCAATCGGCTTTCGGCGGCTCTCTATTATTGGGCTTAATGGCGGCGAACAGCCTATTTTTAACGAAGATAAATCTTTAGTTTTGGTCTTTAATGGCGAAATATACAATTATCGTGATTTGCAAGCAGAATTAAAAAGCCGTGGGCATATTTTTTCCACGCAAACCGACAGCGAATGTCTGCTGCATTTGTACGAAGAATACAGCAGCAATATGCTACACCATCTGCGCGGAATGTTCGCATTTGCTATTTACGACATCAACAAAAAAACGTTATTCGCCGCGCGGGATTTTTTTGGCATAAAACCCTTTTATTACGGCTCTTCGGGCGATACGTTCTTTTTCGGCTCGGAGATAAAAAGTTTTACGGCACACCCCAATTTTACGCCGCAGCTTAACCTGGACGCACTGGCACAATACCTTACTTTCCAGTATTCTGTGCTGCCAGAAACTTTTTTTAAGGGAATTTTCAAGCTACCGCCAGGCCATTATTTAACCTACAAAGACGGCTTTTTTGAAACGCACCGCTATTTCCAGCCGAAATTTAGCCTAAAAGAAATGACACTAGAAAAAGCCGTTGAAGACCTAGATGCAGTTTTGGGCGATTCTATACAGGCGCACATGGTCAGCGATGTTGAAGTTGGTGCGTTTTTATCGGGCGGTGTGGATTCTAGTATTGTTGCCGCTAGGTTTAACGGGCAACGCTGCTTTACCGTGGGCTTCGATTACGAAAATTACAGCGAAATAGCCTATGCAAAAGAACTAGCCCAACAAATCGGCTTGGAGCATCACCCAAAAACAATCACTACCGAAGAATATTGGGACGCATTGCCAAAAGTGCAATATCACATGGACGAGCCGCTGGCAGATCCCTCGGCGACAGCGCTATATTTCGTTAGCCAAGAGGCGGCAAAGCACGTAAAAGTCGCACTTTCGGGCGAGGGTGCAGATGAATTTTTTGGCGGCTATAATATTTACATGGAGCCGCTGGATTTGCGTATTTTAACGGCGTTGCCAATGGTTGCACGGCGAATTTTGGGCAAAATGGCATCGTTTATCCCGTTTAACATAAAGGGCAAAAATTTTTTTATACGTGGCAGCAAAACCATCGAAGAACGCTTTATTGGCAACGCATTTATCTTCACAAAAAAAGAACGGGAAAAATTGCTGAAACAAGATACCGCAAAAAACCCGCAAGATTTAACCGCGCCAATTTACCGAGAAGTCGCCGCCGAGGGGCTTAGCGGCGACGATATTACCAAAATGCAGCATTTAGACATACAACTGTGGCTAGTCGGCGATATTTTACTAAAAGCCGACAAAATGAGCATGGCACACTCGTTGGAGGTGCGTGTGCCTTTTCTGGATAAAGAGGTTTTTAAGGTGGCATCGCAAATACCCACAAATTTGCGGGTAAACCGTAGCGGCACAAAATACACGTTCCGCCGTGCCGCTTTGCGACATTTGCCGAAAATATCGGCTGGCAGACGAAAACTGGGCTTTCCTGTGCCTATTCGCTTGTGGTTGCGTGATGATAAATATTACAGCATCGTAAAAGAATATTTTACGGGCGATACCGCCGAAAAATATTTTAACGTTGTTGCATTGCTGAAATTGCTAGATGACCACAAAACAAAACGCCGTGATAACAGCCGCAAAATATGGACTGTATTCATGTTTTTGTTGTGGCACAAGCAATATTTTGCGGTATGAGCCGCATGATTACTACAGTTTGCAACACAATTTTGGACACAATAAATTTTGCGGCGACAATGGCAAAAACCGCCAAAAACGGCGATATAATTTGCCTATCGGGCGACTTAGGTGCAGGAAAAACCGTATTTGCACAAGGTTTTGCACAAGGGCTAAAAATTTCCCAACAAGTAAACAGCCCAACATTCACGCTACTACGAGAATACACAGGCGAAACCCTAACCCTCTACCATTTTGACCTCTACCGCCTATGCGAAACAACCAACAAACTAGACTACGACACCCTAGAAAACATCGGCTTTTTTGACTACCTAGGCATCGACGGCGTATGCCTAATAGAATGGGCAGAATTTGCAAAAGACTTTATCCCCAAAAACGCCCAATGGCTAAACATTACTGTAACCACCAACCAAGCCCGTGAAATTCAACAGTTAAAACCTTAAAACCGTGGGCGCCCGCCTGCCGGCGGGCAGGCTGCCCCACACCCCGCAAGGAGCGCGCCCCTTGACCCGCTAAGTTTTTAAGAATTTCAAACGGAAATTATGAATATTCTTTGAATTTTCGTAGGGGCGGATATTATCCGCCAGTTCGGCAATAATCGCAACTGGCAAACGGGCGACCGACCCGCCGAACGGACGGGCAGGGGACGGGCAAACGGGCGTAATGGTTGGGGGTAAACGGGCGACCGAGGACGGTCGCCCCTACGGTGGCG
>WRKK01000104.1 GCA_009782245.1 Defluviitaleaceae bacterium
TGCTGCTGTATATTTTTGTTTCGGCATTTTGGGTTTTAATCCACTTTTCATACAAAGTCCCCAAATATATCAAAAATCTAAACGGCATATTTGTATAGGCACTAGACATATGCTCGAATAGTGCTATTATTCTGGCTTTTGCCACTATTGCTAAATCGTTTCGGCGTTTGCCCGATATTACTGTTTCTATCGTGAAGATTTGTATATCTTGTGGTAGGCACGGCTCGTTGTGCAGGGCGGAATATAGTGCCGCCGCATTTGCTAGTATGCTGAATATTATCTTGAATAAACCGTCTTTTACTTCTCGTTTGGCGGCTTGGGATTTGGCTTTTTGTCGCTTTTTTCGTTTTGTCAACAATTTAATCGCTCCTTTCGCTACTCCATTATTTTAGCATTTTTGGGGAAAATTGTCAAAATTTTTATTGACACCCCCACAAAAATCTTCAGCCCAACTGCCAAGCCTTAATTTCAACATACGGATTACATTGCACTAACTCTAGCCTAACACATTCCCCCTCGATAGGCGAAAATTTTTGCACGACACTCGCAAATGCTTTGCTAAGGCTGTCATTATCCAAGCGTGTAGCCAAAGTTGTGTGCGGAACCCATTGCAACGGCAAATAATGCTCGCCAAAATGGCTTGCAAGCGGTTTCAAAAAGCCGTTCATTTTGCTGCAAGTGTTCAATAAATATTCGTTCACTATTGGTGCGGCAAACAAAACCTGCGGAACAAACGAACCAATCGAACCCCACCTCACAAAACCTGCCCTAAAATTGCAAATATTATTTTCCAACTCGTTTATTATTGTGGCGATATTATCGGTATGAAAATCCGCAATCGTTATGTGGGGCTGAATTTTCGCATCAACCATGTAACTACTCGCTCCGCTTTTTGCAATGAAATCAACAATATCGTTAAAATAATTTTCCGTTTTTTCGTCAAAAGACAGCACAAAAACGTATTCCAAATTTTGCATTACAACAACTCCTTTTTGTTTTCAGCCTATCATTTCCCGCTCGAGCTGTGCCTTTCGGTGTTTTTTTTATTTTTATTTTAGCAGGATTGGCTGTAATTGTCAATGTTGTTTTGGCTGAAAAAAATTTGGTAGTTGCCATGCTCGGCATTTTCCAATATTTCGGGCAAATTTAGCGTAAGTTCCTATCCCTAAAACTAAATTCCCAAAACGCTTGTCATTCCCAAAAATTTCCTGTATAATAGAAATGTGAAAATAGTTTGCGACAACTTCACTTTTAGCTACTTGAAAATTCCACAATCCAATAAATTCAAAAAGAGGTGTTTACATGAGAAATATTTACAAAATCTGCATTTTTGCGGCTTTGCTACTTTTTGCGGCGTGTTCAGACCCGTCCGCCGAGCAACAGGGTATTCAAGTGGGCTTAATGCCAGATATTACCTCTGTGCCGTTTATAATAGCGGAACAGCAAGGTTTTTTGCCCGATAACGTAACGCTGGAAGTCTTTCGTGCCGCCGCCGATCGTGATGCCGCCTTGCACAGCGGGCTTTTGGACGTGGTTGTTTCCGATATGATTGCGTTGCACCTTAACAACCAGGGCGGTTTTGAGGGCTTTGCAATAATGGAAACATTCAGTTCGTTTGGGCTGGTGGCACACCCCGACAGCGGAATAACCTCCATTGCCGACCTGCGCGGTGCAGATATTGGGCTTAGCCTTAACACGATAATAGAATACATGGTTGACAGATTTTTGATGATGTACGAAATAAACCCCAACGAGGTTGAAAAAGTAAGCGTTCCGCAGATTCCGCAACGGTTTGAGTTGCTCGAGGCGGGGCATATCGATGCGGCGGCAATGCCAGAACCCTTTCCGTCGGCGGCGGTTGCGGCAGGGCTTATCCGCTTAGCGGATTCCTACCAAGAGGGGATTCGCCCAGGGGTGCTGATTGCAATGGCGGACGCACACGCCAACAAGGCGGACGAACTGCTTGCATTGCTGGATTCCTACAACAGAGCGGTGGAATTTATCAACGCAACCGACAGTGCCGAGTTTATGCCGCTAATCGTGGAAGTTATGGGCTTGCCAGATGCCGCCCACGATTTCATTGTGCCAACCATGGAATTTGCCCAAAATCCCCGTGCAGACGAGTTTTATTTGGTGCAAAATTGGATGCTGAACAACGGACTTTTGTCAACCGAATTTTCCTTTGGCGATTTAGTTCGCCCGTTGCGGTAGCGTGAAAAATGTTTGATTTAGCGATAAAACGGGCATTTTACGGCGAAAACACCGTTTTGACAGATTTTCAGTTGACAGCACAAAAAGGCGAAAACATTTTTATTTGCGGCCCGTCTGGCATAGGAAAATCCACAATATTGAAGATAATAGGCGGGTTGCACAAGCAATATGACGGCACTCTAAATTTTGCCCACGAGAACGTGCGGATTTCATATGTGCCGCAAACGGTGGGCTTGTTGCCTTGGAAAAACGTGCTTTCTAACATAACAATATTGAAAAAAAGCGAACCTAACAAAACAAGAAAGGTTGACATAAACAAAGCCCAAAATTTATTGCAAACTTTGGGCTTGGCAGATTTCGCAAAACGCTACCCGCACCAGCTTTCTGGCGGACAGCGCAGCCGAGTAGCCTTGGGGCAAGCCCTTTTTTACGAGCCAGAAATAATTTTGCTAGACGAGCCGTTTTCCGCCCTGGATTACGATACAAAAATAGCAACATTACAGCTGACACGGGAAATTCTGCACGGTAGCAACATTACAACAGTTTTGGTTAGCCATGCGGATTACGAGGCGGATTTTTTGGATTGTCGGGTTGTTCGGGTCGCAAAACAATGATTAAACGGGGAAAAAATTTTTCCCCGTTTAGAAGCCAAAAATCCCAAAAAAAATTTTTTCAAAACCCTTGACAAAAGATTTCTTTAGTGATACAATGCAATTCAGTAGTTGATCATTTGCATTTGGCGAGTATCCCAAGCGGACGTATACTACTTCGTTCCTACAGGGGACAATTCGCAGGGGGCGGATATGGTAATCCACACTTATCCGCCCCGTTTGTATTTCTGCAAATAGCTTAGGAGGCTAAATTTTATGAAAACCACGAAAAACACGAAAAACACGAAAAAAAACCCTTTTGCAATGCCTTTAATTGCGGCTTTTGTAGCACTTGTGGGCATTGTTATTGTTGTGTATTCTCCGTTGGCGGCATTTTGGCAAGCCGACAACACCGCATTTATAACCGAACTAGATGCTAGGCAAGCCGACAACACTGCATTTATAACCGAATTAAACGCTAGGCAAGCCGCCGTTATCAACCTTGCGAGAACATGGGTAGCCGAAGAATTAGGGTTTAATCTGCAAACACAGCCAGTTTCTTTTGATTCAAGGCTTAGCTTTAACGATTCTACACCCCAATCTGAAATTTGGTGGGTTGAAATAACTAACCCACTAATAAGGCGTGTCAACGCCACTCCGCGAACGGACTGGATCGCCAGGCTTAACATCGACCGCATTACAGGCGACATTACCGCAAGAGGGACAAGTTTCCACGAACATGAAATTTACGTAAACGGAGCAAACATTACAGTAAGAAACCTTACCGCAATAGGAACGGCGTTTCCAGAGCGGGAAGTTTATGTAGACGGAGCAAACATCACAATAAACGAACTGCAAGCCCGAATAAATCAGCAGGTAAACGACCATATCGCTGGCGGCGGAACTCTACCAGCTACTGATTTTTCCAAGGTTCTCGATATTACCGAGGTTGCCGCAATAGTTGCCGCCGAAATAACGCAAAAATTTGCCGCAAACCTTGACGGTGCAAGTTTTATCATGGCTTTTACGGGGGATTTTTGGACAATCAATGTATTGCTAAATCCTGAACAAGTGCGAGTAGGCGAATTGCCGCATATAGCACCAGATTTTCATGCTCTTTTTGATGTTGGGATTGACCTTACTCGTAACGTTCTTGTTAGCTTGACTGATTTCTAAACTAAAACAACTTAACAAAAATAGCGGACGGATATTATCCGCTCGTATTGCCCAACAGGTTACAATGAACGGGCGACCGAGGACGGTCGCCCCT
>WRKK01000105.1 GCA_009782245.1 Defluviitaleaceae bacterium
CGGTCGCCCCTACAACAACGCCCCTACAAAAACGCCGACCGTAGGGGCGACCGTCTCGGTCGCCCGTTTTCCCGTTCCTGTCTGCCGCCCGTTTTCCCGTTCCGACCCGCTAATTTTTTTAACGGATAATCAAGAAAATGCACGAAATTTTTATTGCAAAATAACTTGAACTTGGCGGCGATTTGTGATATTGTAATTGTGGAGGTAGATAACATGAAAAACACCAGATATTACCAATCTTTACCCTACACAAAAATAATCGAACCCACAACCGACACAAGCGGCTTTTACTACGTGGGCAAAATTTTAGAATTTGACGGTTGCATTACAGACGGCGAAACCCAAGAGGAAACGCTAACCAATTTGCAAGATGCAATGACTTTATGGATAGAAACCAAGTTGGCACACGGCTTTGAAGTTCCCGAGCCGTTGCAGCTTGCGACCGTTTAGCCATGAAAGACATCAATTATCATCTCTCGCTCCCCTACACAAAAATAGCAACCAAACGGGAAGACGAGGACGGAACGCACTACACAAGCCACGTTTTAGAATTGCGCGGCTGTATGAGCGATGGCGAAACCAAACAACAGGCACTAGAAAACTTGCAGGAAGCCTTGGAATGTTACTTGGAAAGCCGCATTGCCCACAATGACGACATTCCCGAGCCGTTGCAAGTTGCGACCGCTTGACGAAAAGACAAAAAGACAAAAAGCCAAAAACCGAAAGGACAAAAAATGCAAATATACCACAAGGCAACCGCCAAACGGCACGGAAATATCCTGTCCGCCTTTAACTTTAGATTTATGTCAAAATATTTTGACGAGGTGCTTGCCAACAAAATTTTGTTTAGGCAGGAAGAGGGTGCACTGGTTTACTGGGGCGAAAAGGACAACAAGCCCTATTTGCTGGATATTCCCGACATTGACACCGAAGTCAACAGTATTCTCATAAACAGCCTAAACTATGTGCAGCCCGATTTGCTCTACTTTATACACAACCCGTACAAAGAAAACGCCGAGGAAAATAAGGTTATCGGTTGCCCAGACCTTGTTGTGGAAGTTTGGTCGCCCACCAACGATACCGCCGAACGCAATTTCAAACGGCAACTTTACTCCACATCGCCCACCACCGAGTTTTGGCAAATTCAGCAACATTCCAACATTGTTGAATGCTCCATCGGCAAAAAACATCTGCCAGATAAAAACTTGAAAGATGTGTTGATAACCGAAAACGGCGAAAATATCGACTTACGCAAGTTATCATTGTAGCAAAATGGCAAAGTAGCAAAGTAGCAAAATTTACCGCAAATTTTACCGCAAAAACAATCTTAGGAGGAACTCCCATGAAACTAGCACCAAATGCAGCAATACTACCAATCCGCAACGGACAAGGCGGAAACCTCGTCCTTGCTTGGGACGACACTAATCTCGTCCTAATTGACGCTGGCTACCCCAACGATTTTGACGAAATTACCCAAGCAATAGCCGCAGAGGGCTTTAACGCCGCCAATTTGACCCACTTAATCATAACGCACCAAGATTGGGATCACGTGGGCTGTATTGCCGAGTTGCAAAAAATCGCACCAAAAATGCAGATTTACGCCCATTCGGACGAACTGGAATATTTGGACGGCACGACAAATCCCATAAAACTTGCCAATATGCTGGCAAAATACGAAACGCTTGACGACGGCGGCAAGGATTTTTGCAATATGTGGAAAAATTTTTACGCTAACCAAAAAATCGGCAAAATTACCGCCGTCGCCGACAAGGAAACCTGGGAAATTTGCGGCGGAATCGAATTTGTACACGTTCCAGGGCATACGCCTGGGCATATCGCACCGTACCTGCAAGCCAGTAAAATACTGGTCTGCGGCGATGCCGCCAATATTCACGATGGGCAAATGGTCGGCTCAAACCCCGTTTATACCCACGATATGCCGCTTGCGGAAAAATCGCTCGCAAAAATGCAATCGTACCCGCTTAGCGGAATTGTCGCCTACCACGGCGGTTTTTTGGCAATCTCAAAATGATTTTGTTCGATATTCCCGCCGAACTTAAAAAATTGCCCCAAAAACCAGGCGTGTACATTATGAAAGACCAGCACGACACCACAATTTACGTGGGCAAAGCCATAAATTTGCGTAACCGTGTACGCAGTTATTTTCGTGCCAGCAACCCCGACCCAAAAGTCCGCAGCCTAGCCAAGCACGTCAACCATTTTGAGTACATTATCACGAAAAACGAGGTCGAGGCGCTTATTTTAGAGTGCAATCTAATCAAGCAGCACAGCCCAAAATACAACATTCGCCTGAAAAACGACAAAGGCTACCCGTACATAAAAATTGTGGGCGAGTGCTTGCCGCGCGTGATGTATGCTCCCAAGCGTGAGCGTGGAAAGGCTAGTAAAAACGGGAAAACGGGCAAAAATGACAGATATTTTGGGCCATATCCCAGCGGCGAACGTGTTCGTGAAATTTTGACGCTTATTTACGATATTTGGCAGATTCGCCGCTGTAAACGGCTGTTCCCCCGAGATTTTGGCAAAGGCCGCCCGTGCTTGCAATACGACATCGGAAAATGTGCCGCACCGTGCCATTTTCACGTCTCCGAAGAGGATTATATGGCAATGATTGCCGAAATTATCACGTTTTTGCAGGGCAAAGTTGAAAACGTTTCGGCACAGCTGACACAAAAAATGCAGCAATACGCCGCCGATTTGAACTTTGAAAAAGCCGCCGAAATGCGGAATTTGCTGAACTCTATCACGATGCTAACCGAAAAGCAAAACGCCGAAAACACCGCAACAGACGACCGAGACGTTATCGCAATGGCGCGCAAGGAAAACGAGGCTTTTATGCAGGTTTTTTTCGTGCGAGAGGGCAAATTGATTGGGCGGGAATATTTCATAATGCAGGGCGGCGAAATCAATAAAAATTTACCAGGCAGCGATATTTTTTCGGCGTTTATCAAACAATTTTATGCGGAAGCGGCGTTTATTCCCAAGGAACTAATAACAGCGTTTGTGCCAACCGACAAAGAAATCATTGCAGAGTGGTTGACAACCATGAAAGGGCGGCAGGTTCGCATAATAACGCCGCAAAAAGGCGAAAAACACGAGTTAATCACGCTGGCGGCACGAAATGCGGCGTTGACAATGCAACAATTCGGTTTTAACATAAAAAAAGGGGCAGAACGGGACAAAAAAGCCCTAAACGAGTTGTCAACCTTTTTGGGATTATCCGCGCCGCCGAAACGCATCGAGGCCTACGATATTTCCAATATTCAGGGGTTCGAGTCGGTCGGCTCGATGGTCGTTTTTGAGGACGGAAAGTCCAAAAATAGCGATTATCGCAAGTTCAAAATAAAGGGCGTTCACGGCCCAGACGATTATGCCAGCATGGAAGAGGTAATTACACGGCGGTTTAACCGATACTTGGCGGAAAGGGCGGAAAATGCAAAAAACAGCGAAAATTCGCACGAAAACAGTAGCAAAATCGAGAAAAATGAGCAAATTCAACAATTCGAGCAAAAATTCTCAAAAACGCCCGATTTACTTATGATAGACGGCGGCAAGGGACAAGTTAGTGCGGCGGAGGAAGTTTTGCAAAAAATGGGGTTGACAATTCCCGTTTGCGGCATGATAAAAGACGACCGCCACCGCACCAGAGGGCTAATTTTCAACAACAACGAGATAACGCCGCCAAAAACCAGCGAGGGTTTTCGGCTAATCGTGCGTATCCAAGACGAGGTGCATCGGTTCGCCGTGGAGTACCACCGCAAATTGCGAGCGGATTCGCAAGTGCATTCCGTCTTGGACGATATTCCCAATATTGGCACAACAAGACGAAAGGCACTAATGCGGCATTTCAAGGGGCTTGACGGGGTTCGCAGGGCTAGTGTTGAAGAATTGGCGGCGGTGGAGAGTATGAATTTGACGGCGGCGCGGGCGGTTTTTGGGTTTTTTAGGAAGTGAGAATTAGACTTGTGGGAAATTTACGATTCGCAGGGGGTGGAAAAACGGGCGACCGAGGACGGTCGCCCCTACAGGGACGCATATTGTAGGGGCGACCGTCCTC
>WRKK01000106.1 GCA_009782245.1 Defluviitaleaceae bacterium
GACCCGCCTGCCGACGGGCAGGGGACGGTCGCCCCTACAAAAACGCCGACCGTAGGGGCGACCGTCCTCGGTCGCCCGTTCCCCAATAATTTCGGTTGCCCGTTCCCCAAAAATTTCGGTCGCCCGTTCCCAAAAATTTCGGTCGCCCGTTCCCAAAAATTTCGGTCGCCCGTTCCCAAAAAATTTCGGTTGCCCGTTCCCAAAAAATTTCGGTTGCCCGTTCCCAAAAAATTTCGGTCGCCCGTCCGCCAATAAATCGTGGCACTTTCAAAAATACCGCCAAACAAATATCCGCCATAAATTTTCGCCACTTTACCAAAGTTTACCAAAGTTTGCCAAAGTTTGTGAATTTTTCCAAAAATTCACAAAATACACAACATATTTTTATTGACACAAAAAATTTCTAGTGTTATAATACATATTGCAAGGTTTTATGAAACGCAAAAACGCAAAAAAATTTAATAAAAATTTTACCAAAAGGCTTGACATTTATGTTTACATGATGTATACTGGTTTTGTTAGTGATTGCCCAGATAGCTCAGTTGGTAGAGCAGAGGACTGAAAATCCTCGTGTCGGCGGTTCAATTCCGTCTCTGGGCATTTTTTTATGCAAACTGGTTACTACACTTGTAGAACTTGACAAGCCCGTAAACGTGCAAGCACATAGGCTCTAAAAGAGTCAAACTATTACAAACTATACTAAATCAACCAAAAACGCAGGGCAAGGGTTGAATTACCCCAAAACTGTAGACGGTGGGCTAAAAACCACGGTTTTGTTGTTTAGTATGTTAAAAAGGGGATCTAATTTCACAATGTTTCTTAAACGATTAACCTTGGCTAAAAAGCTGATAATTTCCTATGTTATGATGCTTATCATTTTTATAGGCACGGTAGCTTTTTTTGCTGTATCTCGCTATAATATCGAGTCTGCACATGACCACTTGATGGATTACGTTGTAATGCGAAACATCGTTATTTTGGAGTATCAACAGCAATTTACCGAAATGCGCCGCTATTTACGTTCAACATTTATGGACCCTGGTTGGCGGGATACAGAAATGGCAACGTCAGAAGAGGAAAGCCAACAATACATAATGGAGATATACGACAACTTAATGTACTCGGCTAATATGTACAATATCTTACTCAACCGCGACCCCGCATTAGATACTGCAACTCGTCTATCTAAATTAGCCAGTATGCAAAATATTGTAAACAACACAAACCAAGTTGTAAGCATATTTGAACGAAACTTTTTTACTGGCGGCAACGATTCTTTTGATATTGAAAATGCGGTAGAACTTGTAGATATGGTTGACGAACTAGTGGAGGAATCTCGTATCGCTATTAGCGAACTGACATTCGCCACTCGTACTGAAATAGCTGCACAATCGCAAATATCAAATGTGTTGAATATTGCGGTAGTTATCGTGGTTGTGCCAATTTTTAGCATTATTGCAATAATAATGACCAAAAATTTCAGAAGAAAAGTAAACAAAATGTTAGGCCTTGCCAAAAAGGTGCAAGACGGCGATTTTAGCGTAGAAATGCACACAAATAATCACGATGAATTAGGTGTTTTATCCAACGCAATGGCGGATATGGCGGACACATTTAAGTTGCTTATATCCGAAACGCACAAACTAGAGGAACAACAGCGGCTGGGCGATTTTGAGGCCCGCATGGACGAATCCCTTTTCAAAGGCTCGTACAAAGCCTCCGCAAAAGCAACAAATATTATCGTTTCCAGCGTTGTACAAGATGTGCTGGACGTACTTACCACAGTGCAACACTACGCAGAGGGCGATTTTGACATCTCTTTCAGGCAACTGCCTGGCAAAAAGAAAATTGCAACCGATATTGTTAATTCAGTACAGCTTAATCTAAAAAATATTCAAAGCGATATTGAAAAACTCTCCAGAGACGGGGCAAATGGCGATTTAACCCAACTAATTGATGCCGATAAATATTCTGGCGATTGGAAAACCACTATAAACTCGCTAAACAGTTTTGTTTACAACGTACAACAGCCGATAAATGAATCTGTTGTTGCACTAAAAAAACTTTCCGAGGGCGATTTATCCGCCAATGTTAGCGGCAACTATTTGGGCAGTTTCGGCGAAATAAAACACGCACTTAACAGCACAATAGAATCGTTATCGGGTTACATAATTGAAATACGGTCGGTTTTGGCACAAGTAGCCGACAAAAATTTGGACGTACAAATAGATCGCTATTATTCGGGCGATTTTTACGAGATAAAAGACTCCATAAACAACATAATAAAAACGTTTAACTTGATATTATCCGATATTCGGCTTTCTACAGTAGAATTATCTCTGGGCGCGGGAACAATAGCGTCCGCAAGCCAAGAACTGGCAAACGGCACAACTTACCAAGCAACTTCCATAACCGAAATTCACAACACGGTTAAAGAAATGCTAGAGCAGATAAAAAACGCCACAAACAGCGCCGAAACAACCAGCAAAGTAGCCGAAAATGCCCGTGATAGTGCAACAAAAGGCAGCGCCGATATGGAAGATATGCTAGAGGCAATGGACGAAATTAACCGCGCATCGGACGATATTCTCAAAATCATAAAAGTTATCGATGACATCTCTTTCCAAACAAACTTGCTATCGCTAAACGCATCAGTAGAGGCGGCACGGGCAGGCGAACAGGGTAAAGGTTTTGCGGTCGTTGCCGAAGAAGTGCGTACTCTTGCGTTGCGCAGCAAAGATGCCGCCGCAGATACAAGCCGCTTGATAAGTTCGGCGGTTAGCAAAGCGGGGCAAGGCAGCGAAATAGCCTATCGCACCGCAAAAACGTTACAGCAAATAGTAGACCAAGTAGGCGAAATTAGCGGGCTAGTAAAAGATATGTCCCTTTTAGCGGACAGCCAAGTAGAATCAGCACAACAGGTTGACAAAAATGTCGCCGATATGCAAACTATAACCCAAAACACAACGGCGGCATCAGAGGAAACAGCGGCAACCAGTGCGGTGCTTTCCGAAAAATCGGAACTATTCGAACTAATGCTTAAAGAATTTAGACTAGCGAGACACCAATAAAATAAATGCTTGCTAGTTTAGAAAATTTCCTATAAAATTATTGTATAACAAAATGTGGCGGCGTGTTAAAAAGCCAATACGCCGCCGTTTTATGCGGATTGCGTTATTTTGATTGGTGGCTTATAGTGGCATATAGTGGAATATAGTGGCATATAGTGCCATATAATCAGAGTATCGCAACGAAAATTAGGAGGATTAACAATGAAAATTTTATTGTTTTGTGATGAACATTATCACCCAGGAAAAATACCAATAGACGGCGTTGAACCGCTAAAAGCCAAGGGTTACAATTTTGATGTTATCAAAAATGGCAACGATTTTAAGCCAGAAATGCTGCAAAATTATTCGGTGGTGCTTATGGCAAAATGCGATGAAGTTTCGCCCGAAGACAAAAGTAGCTGGAAAACACTAGAAGTACAGCAAGCCTTTATTGATTTTATAGCAGACGGCGGCGGTATGTTGGTTGTCCACAACGGGCTTGTGCCAGGCGAAAACACCACTAAATTAGACAAAGTAATTGGCTCTAAATTTAAGTGGCACCCCAACGATTGCCCCGTTGTTACCGAATCAATTAAACCGCACCCCATAACCAAAAATATCGAGCAATTTTGCGAAGTAGACGAACATTATTATTTAGACATACTCGCCAACGATATTGACGTTATAATGGCATCATATTCAGCGGCGCAAGGCTCGCCAGAAAAATACACCGAAGACCCATACCACAACGCACCCGCCAAAATAGAGCCAAGCGGCTATGTCCGCCATCACGAAAAAGGCCGCATTTGCGTGCTAACGCCAGGGCACCACTTAAAAGTATGGCACAATGCTAATTTTCAGCTGTTATTGGATAATAGTCTGCGTTGGTGTTCTGGGAATTTGTGATTTTGGGAATTTGTGATTTTGTGATTTTGTGAAATGTTGTAATATTTTTAGGAGCGAACCCGCCCCCGCTCGTCGGTGGGCAGGTGTCGGACGGGCAGGTAATACCTGCTCGCGGTTTTGGTGGGGAGACTGCGAGCGGATATT
>WRKK01000107.1 GCA_009782245.1 Defluviitaleaceae bacterium
GGGTCCAGGGCAGCGCCTTGGCGGGGTGTGCCTGCCCGCCGGCAGGCGGGGGGCAGAGCCCCACGGTTTTGAAGTTGTTTTAGTAAAAAATCCCAAAAAAGAGAGGAACAAAAAAATGGTAAATATTGACAACTGTACTTGTGGATACGAGCATCCGCACATTGACATGATTGTAAAAATTGGCAGAGGACTTTTGCCGCAAACAGCCGAAATTTTGAAAGATTTTCCGCATAAAATTTTGGTGGTGGCAGACAAAAACACGCTGGCGGCATCGGAGGGATTGCTGGCTGTCTTGGAGAAAGGCGGCTTTTCCTATAAACTGCAATGCTACGATAACTTTACCGAGGCAGATATTAAGCACGTAAAAGAAATTGAAACGCTATCCGCCGATTTGGACGGAATTTTAGCGGTCGGTAGCGGCTCTATCGGCGATATTTGCCGCTTGGCATCGTTTAACGCAAAAAAAGCGTTTGCAATTTTCGCAACCGCGCCATCGATGGACGGCTTTGCATCTAGCACCGCGCCCATTACGATAGACGGCTTTAAGGAAAGTTTGCTGTGCCACGCACCGTCCGTTATTATCGGCGACACCGATATTTTGGCAAAAGCACCCGCCGAACTTAAATCGGCTGGTTTTGGCGATATTATGGCAAAATACGTCGCTTTGGCTGATTGGAAAATGGCAACGCTGGTCGCAAAAGAGTATTTTTGCCCAAAAGTTGCCGATATGGTCGCCGATGTACTGAAAAAAACAGCGGCATTAGCCGACAAAGTAACCGAAGAAAGCCCAGAAGCCGCCGCCGCTCTTATGGAGGCACTTGTGCTATCGGGGCTGTGCATGACACTCGCCAACAACACCCGCCCAGCCTCCGCCTCGGAGCATCTTATCGCCCATTATTGGGAAATGAAAAAACTGGAACACGGCGAGCCAATGCCATTCCACGGCACAAAAGTCGGCGTTGCAACCCTAATGGTAACTAAGCTATACCACGATATAATCGACGGCAGGTACGGCGAGCCCACTTTCGGCACAGATAACGTTGACTGGGAAAAAGTCTACAAAATATACGGCCCATTATTTAAGCCAGAACTGGACAAAGTAAACAACCCGTCAATAATGGAAAACACCAGCGCCGAAATTCTAAAACAACATTGGCAAGATATTTGCAAAATTATGCGCGAAGAGCTACCAACCTACGACCACCTACTAAACCTAATGAACAAAGCAAAAGCCGTAACCAGCATCGAAGGAATCCAAGTCAGCAAGCAACTAGCCCTAGATGCCCTAGAAATACACCCCTATATGCGCTACAGAGTAAACCTAACACGCCTACTACCAATTTTGGGCATTAACCCCGATTGGGAACGATATTTGACTGTTTAACCCTAAAGTCAACCTAAAACCGTGGGGCGCTGCCCCACACCCCGCCAAGGCGCTGCCCTGGACCCGCAAGGGGATTCTCCCCTTGACCCCGTAATATTTTTTAATTTTACATTAACGACAGTAATGTTATCACTTGCAAAATCTGGCGGACATTTTTTTGAATAGGAAAAAACGGTAACCGCAAAGTGCCAACACCAACTTAACATTAAAAAAATTAACAAACTTAGCGGGTCAAGGGGCGCGCTCCTTGCGGGTTCTAAGGGCAGCGCCCTTAGCGGGGTGTGGGGCAGCGCCCCACGGTTTTGCAGTTAATACTAGCAAGGAAGATATTGAATGGATAACGATAAAATTTTTGCAATTCTAAAGCAGTATTTTGGGTATGATGCGTTTAGGTTGGGGCAGCAGGAGGTTATAGATGCGATTTTGGGCGGGTGCGATGCGTTGGCGATAATGCCGACTGGGGCTGGGAAATCGCTGTGTTTTCAGGTGCCAGCACTTGTTATGGCGGGGATTACTATTGTAATATCGCCGCTTATCTCGCTTATGCACGATCAGGTGCAGGCTTTGCGGCAAATGGGCGTTTCCGCCGCTTACATAAATTCTACATTAACGCAAAACCAAACATATACCGTTATATCCAACGCTATGCACGGCGATTACAAAATTATTTATATTGCACCAGAACGGCTGGACGCTCCGTCTTTTGCGGATTTTACCCGCTTTGCCGATATTTCTATGGTCGCCATCGATGAGGCCCATTGTGTTTCGCAATGGGGACAGGACTTTCGCCCAAGTTATATGAATATCGCCGCATTTGTAAACTCGTTGCCGCTTCGCCCTGTAATTACGGCGTTTACAGCCACCGCAACCGATAACGTAAAAACCGATATTATCAAACTTTTAGCACTAAAAAATCCGTTTTTGTGCAGTACGGGCTTTAATCGTGAAAATTTGTACTTTGAAGTGCGACACGCCGCCACACCAGATAAATTTTCAATGTTGACAAAATACACAGCCAGCGATAAAAGCGGGATTATTTACTGTGCCACAAGAAAAGAGGTTGACAACTTAACCGATAAATTAATCCAAAACGGCGTTAAAGCGGAACGCTACCACGCTGGAATGACCAAAGACGAACGAACAACCGCACAAAACAATTTTATTTACGATAAATCCTCGGTAATAGTGGCAACAAACGCCTTTGGAATGGGCATTGACAAAAGTAACGTTGCGTTTGTTATCCATTACAATATGCCGAAAAATATGGAAAGCTATTATCAAGAGGCAGGGCGAGCGGGTCGGGACGGCAGCCCAGCGGACTGCGTGTTACTTTTTAGCCCAAAAGATGTGATTACCAACAAATTTCTGATAGAAAAAAACGAAGGTAGCGAGCAAAAAAAGGCGAAAGATTACAAATTATTGCGGCAGATGGAAGAATACTGCAATACAACCGCCTGTTTGCGGCAATTTATACTGGATTATTTTCACGATAGTGCTGAATGTGAATGCAATAATTGCAGCAACTGCCTTACAAAACGGGAAATGGTTGACTTTACAATAGATGCCCAAAAAATTTTATCGTGTGCAAAACGCATGAAAGGGCAATTTGGCATAAATATGCTGATTGCCGTTTTGCGTGGCACAAAAAACGAAAGAATAACCAACACAAAACTGGATAAACTAACAACTTACGGCATTTTACCCAAAAGCACCGACGAAATAAGGGCGGCGATAAATTATTTATTGCAACTGGGCTATTTGCAAATAATCGGCACTGAATATCCGCTGGTTTCGGCGACAAGCAAGGCGGCGGAAATTTTATTTGAAAATAAGCAGTTGCAAATTCCAGCGTTTGCGGAAAAGAAAACCAGTAAAAAAGCCAGCAAAACCGCCGCAAAAGCCGAGCCGTCCGTAAAATACGCCGTTGATGACGGTTTATTTGCCAACCTAAAAGCGTTACGTTCGCAAATTGCCGATATTGAAAAAGTGCCAGCCTTTGTGGTTTTTTCAGACGTTAGTTTGTACGATATGTGCGGCAAATTACCCGCAACAAACGCCGAATTTTTGGGCGTAACTGGCGTGGGCGAAGTAAAGCTACAAAAATACGGCAAGCAATTTTTGGAAGTTATCCAAAAATACAAAGGCTCTGGCGCGGCAATGCAGCCGCATGAAACAATCGCTGACAAGGGAGAAATAGCGGAAATGTTCAGCAATTTTGAATATTTCCCCGAGCCAGTAACGCTAAGCGGGTTTTTGCAACGGGCAAACATTTTACTAATGCAAACAAAAGAACAAAGCACAACCGCACTAAAACTAGCCAAACTACTAGAAGAAGACGGCTACCTAGAACTACGCGAAACCGCAACAGGCAAAACAAGAACCCCCACCGAAAAAGGTTTCCAAGTGGGCATAACATCTCGGCTAATAGAAAATTTTGAAAACCCCAACAAACGGTCGTATATGCAAAATTTTTATTCAACCGCCGCACAAAAAATTTTATTGAAATATTTGCAGGAGATGTGAAAGAGCAAAACCGTGGGCGCTGCCCACACCCGCAAGGGGCGCTGCCCCTTGACCCCGCAAGGAGCGCGCCCCTTGACCCGCTAAAATTTTTAATGTTTTTTGGTGGCACATTGATGATTTATGGGTTGAATTTTCGGTGGTTTTTTCGCAGGGGACGGGCGACAATTTATAGGGGACGGGCGACAATTTATAGGGGACGGGCGACCGAGGACGGTCGCCCCTACAAAATGCCA
>WRKK01000108.1 GCA_009782245.1 Defluviitaleaceae bacterium
TAATACAAAAAATCCCAGTAATAAAGCTATGGGAGCAAGATGTGCAAAGTCTAGCGAGCGGCGGCAAGGCGTTATTGTTGCCATTTTTGCTGAACAAGTTCAAACAAGAGTTCGCCAAAAAACCGTCAGACGAGCAAATAGGGCGGCGTTTCATAGACGAAATAAAAACTATAGCCGACAAAATATACCAGCTGTTCCAAGAAGAAAAAAATATCAGGAAAAGCGGCGGTACAAATGCAACAAGCCCACAAAGCAATGATACTGGGGATAAAAAACGAATACATAGCCAAAGACAACCCCGCCAGAGAGGAGTTAGAAAATATGTTAAACGTATCACAAGAACCATTTGTAAGTGCATGGGATCAGGCAATAGAGCAGGGGAAAGATATGATGCGGCCTACTATTGAGGCGATGCAGCAAGCAATGCAAAAAAAGCAACAAGCAATGCAAAAAAAATTGCAAAAAGAGCAACGAGCAAGGCAAAAAGAGCAACAAGCAAGGCAAAAAGAGCAACAGGAAATGCAAACAATGCAAGCCGAAATCGACCGCCTAAAAGCCCAATTAGCACAAGCAAAAAAAGAATAAAAAACCCTCCTCGCCAAAGACAACCCCGCCAGAGAGGAGTTAGAAAATACGTTAAACACACCACAATATCCATTTGCAAGCACCTAAAATCAAGCAATAGAGCAGGGTATTATTTGAGACCCTGCAAAAAGAAAACCAAGCCTTACAAGTCAACCCCGCAAACGAAAAAAACAGCCAAAAGCACTCGGCAAAATTTCCCATAAATGCTAATTTTGAAAAACAAAACAAGCCGATTGCAAGCAGTACAAGCGGCTTGTTGTATCATTATTGGCTGTTAAAGAAGTTTTTCCCCTCTTATAAATTCTAGTTTGCCGCTTACCCGCAAGCACAAACATCAATCCTCAACAGGCAAAAAATCCCGCCACCCAAAAAAAACAAAATTTTTTACCACCAGCTATAATATTTTCCGAACTTTAATCCGAAATACTATGTAGAACAAAAAAAACACAAGAAAGTAGTGATAAAATGCCAATTAACAACATTAATACAAGGTTCATTCCAGCGGGCGTTACGGGCAACACAAACCGACCAAACTTGCCAAATGGCGGAATGTTCCCCAATATGCCTGGGCTTGGGGCTAACCAGCTTATCCAGCAACGGTTGCTAGAAACCGTAACATTTTTGTACAGAGCACCAATTCGTGCCGAAAACCTTAATGCTGCGTTAGCGGATTTATCCGCCGCATTTTCGCCGCGAACCGTTATGTCCAATAATACCAATGCGTTGCAAATAACCTCTTTTACGCCGCCAGCCGCTGGGCAAACGCCCTGGGCGGATTCCACCATGATAATCCACCAAATAGCAACCGCCCAAACCAACCAAGGCACAGAATTACCCCCCAACGAGCCTGTAGAGCCAGATTTTGTCGGCATACATACCATCGAAATTGCCGTGGGCAACCAAACCAAGCAGATTTCTTTTGAAGTACCCGCCAACGCCACAAACGCCGATTTCCAAAAACTTATGTCAACCGCAATAAACGATGCTGATTTGGGCGATTGGGATATAACAGCAACGCTGGCAAACAACGCATTAACGCTAACTTCCGCCAAAACAGGTGAGGCAAACGCCTTTACTATTACCGATATTACAGGAAACGCCGCAGAACTAACAGGAATCGCCAATGTTTCGCAAGCGGCGGCAGATGCGATTTTTACGCTAAACGGCGGCGAGCAACAAACTTCCCCAACAAATAGGGTGGATTTAGGCAACGGCTTAATTGTAACGCTAGTTTCGGCATCGGAAACCGAAGTTGGCATTTTTATGGGACAAGACAGCCTAGCAATGCGGGGTGCAACACATGAAATTGTGCAAAGGTTCAACCTGCTACTAAACGCTGCACTAGAAAATAGCGCCGACAGAAACACCAGAATGTTGGCAAACGACCTGCAACGTGCCGCCCGTTTTGCCCGTCGTGATTTTGAACGAATAGGCATTACTATGCGAAACGACGGCACATTAGCAATAAACGAAAACGCCTTAAATACCGCCATTCAAAACGGCAACCTAGAGCGGTTTTTTACAGGAAATAATAATCGTGGGCCAAACGCTTTTGTTAGCCGCTTGCAACGTATTTCTAGCAATGTTATCCGAAACCCGTTTAGGCAAGTTACGCAACACGCCTTGCGGCTGCCAGGCTTTAACGCCGCCATGGACGCAATCAACGGCATCGGCCCAGACCCTAACACAACTGGCTTGCCCAACCAACAAGCCGCTAACGCTTTTGGTGCTTATATGTCCGAAAATACTATCGGCACTTTGTTTGACGGTATGCAATAAATCCCAAAATCCCAAAATCCCAAAAATCCAACAACAAAAAAAGACTTAATCAAAAGTCTTTTTTTGTGCTGTACGCAAAAGGATTCGAACCCTCGACCTTCTGGTCCGTAGCCAGACGCTCTATCCAGCTGAGCTATGCGTACAGGTAATATAATTGACTACAAATATACTATACCACAAAAAAATAATGTGCGCAAGTGTTTTTTGAAAAAAATTTTGAAAATTTTCAAAAAATTTTTTCGCCCACAAAACCCCGTAAATAAAGGCTTTTGCGCGGATTTTTTGTGCGTGCTGGAAAAATTTTTATTTTGGCAATAAATTTTTTTGAGTTTCCAAAAAAAACTTGACAAGCCAAAAAATATGTGGTACACTACAAAGTAACCAAAAATATAGGAGGTTGTAATACGATGAGCAAAAAATTTCAAATTGTTGGCAGTTTATTACGTCCAACAGAGTTACTAGCCTACAAAAGGCAGATAGAACACAGCGATACAATAGTGTATCCGTTCTACAACGATTTGGCGGGCTACGAAGATTGCGAACTAGCGGCAACCAAAGAAATCATAAAAAAACAAGTTGACCACGGTTTAGATGTCATTAGCGACGGCGAATATTCTAAATCCATTTGGCACTTGGATTTTGTTTGGGGGCTAAAGGGCGTGGATAGGCTGCTCGCCCAGCATGGCTACTTTTTTAAGGATAAAGATGCGGTTGACGAATATAACTACGAAACCCGCAAAGACATTGCCCTACGCTTTACAGAGCCTTTCGGTGCTAAAAATCACCACTTTATCAAAATTTTCAAAAGAATAGCCAGCCTAGCGGAGGGAAAAACCACCAAACTGTGCATACCATCGCCCTCGCACCTTTTTGGCGAATTTTCCTGGTCCAAAAATATTATCGATAAGGACAAAATATACCCAACGTCCAACGATCTTAAAAATGCGTTGCTGGTGGCGTATAAAGAGTTTGTCCAGGAATATGCCGATGCTGGCGGAAAAATATTGCAGTTAGACGATTGTTTGTGGGAAATGTTCGCAGACGACAACCCTAACTCGCCATTTAACGGCGAAAACATAGATGTAGCAGCACTTAGCGCCCTAGCAGACGAATTTGTGGAACTTAACAACGCTGTTATAGATTTTGGACATACTTTAGGGCTTAAAATGTGGACGCACAACTGCCGCGGCAACTACGAATCCCGACACATGGGCGGCGGCTCTTACGCCAAAATAGCCGATCTTTTCCTAAAACAACAAAAATACGACCGTTTCTTTTTAGAATGGGACGACGAACGGGCTGGCACTTTAGACGCACTAAACGCTTTCAAAGGCAAAAATAACGAGATTGTTCTAGGGCTGATGTCTAGCAAAACCAACACACTAGACGACGAAGACCGCATTTTTAAGCTACTAGAAGAGGCCAGCAAAATAATTGACAAAGATAGATTGTTCCTTTCGCACCAATGCGGCTTTGCATCTTGCGACGGCGGCAACGAACTTACCGAGGCGGAACAATGGGCAAAAATAGACCAAGGTCAAAAAATAGCCCAAAAATTTTGGGGTGTTTAGTTTTTGGTTGTAACCCCGCAAAAGGTGCTTGACGGGAACGTTAAGCACCTTTTTTTGCGTATTGTAGATTTGTTTTTATTGTAGGAGACGGTCGCCCCACCTGCGTAAACTTTTATTGAACCATTAGGGATTAGACGGACGGGCGACCGACCCGCCTGTCGGGCGGGCAGGGGACGGTCGCCCCTACGGTCGGCATTATTGTAGGGGCGACC
>WRKK01000109.1 GCA_009782245.1 Defluviitaleaceae bacterium
TTTTGGAACTCGGAAAATTCTCGTATATAGGCGATAAGTTGCATTGGGTTTTGGGCTTGATTTTTGTACAGTTGCAACGTTTCCTGCGAGCAATCTAGTATATCGTTGTTGGTTATTTGCGTGGCGACAAGCACATTGCGTAGATGTTGGATTATATCCGCAATTAGTCTGGCTAAATCTCTGCCCTCGTTAAAGGCGTTTGCGATAATTTCGAGTGCTTTTTGCGTATTTTTGCTAAATAGTGCGTTTGTGTACTCAAACAGGGTGTTTTGGTCAACTGCACCTAGCAGGTTTTGTGCTTGTGTAAGCGTTATCACGCTATTTTCGGCGGTTATGTACAAAGATAAACATTGGTCTAAAATGCTTAACGCATCTCGCATAGCACCGTCCGATACGCTTGCGATGTACTCCAGGGCGGGTTTTTCTATTGTTACGTTGTCCGCCGCCATGTAATCTAGCAAAGTTTCCACCATATCCGCCTTAGATATACGCTTAAAATCGTAACGTTGGCAGCGTGATAAAATAGTTGCGGGCACTTTTTGCGGGTCGGTTGTGGCTAGTATAAAAATAACGTGTTGCGGCGGTTCTTCTAATGTTTTTAGCAATGCGTTAAAGGCGGCGACGGTCAGCATATGTGCCTCGTCGATAATATAAACCTTATGTGTGCCAGTAGCTGGCGGATATTTAACCTCTTCGCGCAGTTCGCGGATATTGTCAACCCCGTTATTGCTGGCGGCATCTATTTCTATTACGTTAAGGCTGCGTTCTGCTAAAATATCGGTACAAATTTCGCATTCATTGCACGGTTCGCCTAGTGTTTGCGATTGCGGACAATTTAACGCACGGGCAAAAATTTTAGCGGTGGACGTTTTGCCCGTTCCTCTTGTGCCAGAAAACAGGTAGGCATGAGAGATTCGCTGCATATGCAGCTGGTTTTTTAGGGTTGCAACTATTGCTTTTTGCCCTATAACGCTATTAAAATTTTTGGGGCGTTTTTTGCGGTATAACGCTGTATACATGGTTTCACTTCCTTGGGTAGTTTTTTGGCTAGATTTATTTTAGCATACTCAATCAAGGTTGGCAAGAAAATTTGTGGGGAAAATTTTTGACAGGTTGCCCAAAATGTGTCATAATTATTTTGCCTTTTGGCTTGTTTTATTGCACACACAAAATAAAGGGGGACAAAATTATGCAATATTACATTAAAAAATGGGAAAATTTTTTTAATTTTGACGGAAGAGCAACCCGCGCGGAATATTGGTGGCCAATGTTGATTGAAATGGTGGCTGGTTTTATTGTGGGGCTGCTGATAGGCACAGAGATAGGCGAATTTTTGGGGATTATTACTGTAATATACAGTCTTGCCGCACTTATTCCAACTTGGTCTTTGGCGGTTCGGCGGTTTCACGATGTGGGCAAGCCAGGCGGATTGTTTTTCAAACTGGCTTTTACGGGCTTTGGCTTGCTTGTTGGCGGTTACGGGATTTTGTTCTTCTCGCTTTTGAATTTTTCAATGGGCGGAATGATTTTCGGCGGAGTTCTTGCACTTGCCTCGATTGTCCCGTCAATAATGACCATTGTCATACTTGCAAGCAAAAGCGAACCTCGTGCAAACCAGTATGGGCAGCCCGAATTTGTGGAATCGCCGCCGATGGAGTATGCGGCGTACGCACCGACGGCTTTGGCGGCGGACGATAGTTTGGTGTTTTGCAGGATTTGCGGTACAAAGGCGGAGGGGGCAGAAAATTTTTGCGGAGATTGCGGGTCAAAATTGCCGCAAACAGTGCATACTTCGCACAGTCCAGCGGTTTTCCCTGCCACTGCTGATAACCCGATTGTTTGCAAAATTTGTGGCACAAGATACACGGGTTCTGAAGTGTTTTGCGGGAATTGCGGAAACGAAATATAGGCAAATAAGCAAAAGGAGCGAGAAAAAGTGAAAAAAAGGGTGCAAACAGCGGATTACTACAATTCGCTAATTTCAGAGGAAGAGCGGAATATTGAAAAATACAAATCCGCCATAAAAGCCGCAAATATGCGGATAGCGGAGTACACCGAAAATATCCGCAATTTAGAGAGCGGAAAATGTCCGCAATGCAACGCTGATTTACCGTTGGGCAGCGTTTTTTGCATGATATGCGGCACTAAAATAAAAATCCCAGAAATCCCACAAAACAGCCATTCTACCAAAGTAAATTTTTGCGAATCTTGCCGAGCCGAGTTAAAACCTGGTTTTGCATTTTGCACAAATTGCGGACATAGAGTAGCCCCTGGCAAATGTCAACATTGCGGTTCAAACAAAACTTTTATGCAAATAGATACGGAAGTTTGTTTGGTATGCGGTGCAAAAATTGAACCCACGGAAAACACCGAAAATACTGAAATTATTAAAGTTGCGGAAGACACAAAAAACAGCCGCTCCAGCAACCCCGATTTTTGCGATGCTTGCCAAGCCGAGTTAAAACCTGGCTTGACGTTCTGCACAAGCTGCGGACTTCGGATAGCACCTGGCAAATGCCAAAATTGCGGCTCTGATAGGACTTTTATGCAAATGGGGGCTGAATTTTGCTTGGATTGTAAAAGTAGGATTTAAGGCTGAAAACTGGCAAACTTCATAATCCACCAAAATCCACCAAAATCCACCAAATCCACCAAAACCAAAGCACCAAAAACCGCCCAAAATCCGCATTTCAACCGCAAAATTTTGGGCAATTTTTGCACCCACATTATTTTGTCAACCTAAATAACTTTCATTGTTGGAAACAACAAAACATCTCGTATAGACGGCGAGTTTGTCAACAGCATAATCAAGCGTTCGATTCCTACGCCCAATCCGCCAGTTGGCGGCATTCCGTATTCCAACGCAAGCAAAAAATCTTCGTCGATGGCGTTTGCTTCGCTGTCGCCAGCGGTTCGCATTTTTTCTTGATGCTCAAAGCGCCGCCGCTGATCAAGCGGATCGTTTAACTCGGAGTATGCGTTCGCAAATTCTTGCTTGGCTATAAACAACTCGAACCGCTCCGTATATTCGGGATTATCTGGCTTTTTCTTCGTTAAATACGATATTTCCACTGGATAATCCATTATAAACGTTGGTTGAATTAAATTATCTTCAACATATTTTTCAAAAAATAATTCCAAAATATGCCCTTTTTCGTGCCATTTTTCCAGTTTTATGTTATGGGATTTTGCTAAATCTTGGGCTTGTTCGATGGTGGATATTTCCGCAAAATCCACGTTGCCATATTTTTTTACTGCATCTATCATGGAGATTCGTTCAAAGGGCTTGCCTAAATCGATTGTATATTCGCCATATTCTACAGTTGTCGTTCCTAGAACGTTTTGTGCAACCTGCTTAAACATTTCTTCGGTAAGCTGCATCATGCCGATGTAATCGGTATATGCCTCGTATAGCTCTAACATGGTAAACTCGGGATTATGCCGTGTGTCCATTCCCTCGTTGCGGAAGGCTCGTCCCAATTCGTAAACCCGCTCCAAGCCGCCGACAATTAGGCGTTTTAGCGGCAACTCGAGGGCAATCCGCAAATACATATCGATGTGCAGCGTGTTGTGGTGCGTGGTAAATGGTCGTGCTGCCGCGCCGCCAGCTATTGTCTGCAAAATTGGCGTGTCAACCTCTAAATAATTGCGGCTGTCCAAAAATGCACGAATCTCTTTTATAATTGCCGAACGTTTCACGAAAACGTCTTTTATTTCTGGGTTGACAATTAAATCTACGTAACGCCGCCGATAACGCAATTCTTGATCTTTCAAGCCGTGAAATTTTTCGGGCGGCACTTGCAAACTTTTCGCCAGCAATGTAATTTCCGTGGCTTGCACCGATATTTCTTCCGATTTTGTTTTGAAAACTTTGCCACCAACGCCGATAATATCGCCAATGTCGTAACTTTTGAATGCCATGTAAGCATCTTCGCCGATTGCATCTCTGCGAACATACGCTTGAATTCGCCCTGCGGAATCTTGTATATCGCAAAAAGCGGCTTTTCCCATTATGCGGCGGCTCATCAGCCTGCCCGCCACCGACAAATTTGTGTCCTGCAAGTTGTCAAAATTTTCCTTTATTTCTGTGCTGTGATGTGTAACCGTGTATTTTACGTGCTTAAACGGATCTTCTCCTGCGGATTGCAAGGCTTGCAATTTTTCCATTCGGATTTG
>WRKK01000110.1 GCA_009782245.1 Defluviitaleaceae bacterium
CGTAGGGGCGACCGTCCTCGGTCGCCCGTTTTCCCGTTTGCTGGTTTTTCCGTTTTGCCCGTTTGCTGTTTTGCCGTTTTGCCTGTTTGCCCGTTTTGCCCGTTTTGTCCGTTCGTCCTTTCCCCCCCCAAAAAAATTTTACTAAGTTAAATGGCAACCAGCAAAAAAATTATACCACCCCCCAAAAAATTATGTTATAATGGATTTAACAACATTTTGAAATTTTGAATTTGAAAAGGAGTCCCAAAATGGTCAATTATAAAAATATGAGCGTGCTGATAGTTGACGATGTAGCAATAATGCGAACTGTACTAAAAGATATACTAATAGCTGAATGCGGCTTAAGCCCAACAAAAATAGAAGAGGCCACCAGCGGCGAAACTGCACTGGTATCTTATGGGCAATTTAAGCCCGATATTGTTTTTTTGGATATTGCAATGCCCGATTTGGACGGCAAAGTTGTAATTGAACGGTTGCTGAAAATTGATGCCGATGCAATTATCATAATGTGCACAGGCTCTGGCGATAAGGCGAGCGTAATGGAGTGCATTCGTGCGGGTGCAAAGGATTATTTGCGAAAACCCATAACCGCCGACAGATTACTAAAATCGCTGGAAAAAGTGCTGGGCGATGTGGTTGTTAAAAGGTTTTCAATATGACAATTACCAAAAAGCCCAAAAAAACGCCGTTATTACAAAAACACGCTAGTTTAGTGCTTTCGGTGCTGTTTGCTTTTGCAATACTTTATATGGCACTTGCTTTTAACAATGTCAACGGTTTACACAGATACAAAATTGATTACATAGGTGCAAGAACGGCTTATTTGCTAGAGTTTCAGCAGGAATTTACAAACCTTCGCCACCTTGTGCGCGAAATGGTCGCCGAACCCGATTCTTCGCAAATATACGACGATTTGTATACTTTACACTCTAGGCTAGATACTTTGGCGGCCGCCTACACAAATTCCTTGTTCGAAGACCCGCAACGCATTGATATTGATTTTCCCGCAAAATTAGCACTTATTACCGAAATTTTGCAATATATAGATGTTTCTTATGAACAAATTGAAAGATTTTCTGCTGGCGATACCGCTGGTCAAATATGGGCATCTCTTGTGGTTGCCGAAGATTCACTTATCGAATTGTTGCAAGTAACCAACCTAACAGCAGAAATCGTGTTAGCTTATATCGATAGTTCGCTTGCGACCATGCAACTTGTTATGTATGGTCTTATTTTGGTTATGCTTGTTTTGCTGGGCTTGCTGGTGCTTTCTTCCCGTGCAATGCAGAAAACTATCACGCAAGCCAAAAATATTTATTGGGAAAAAATAAAAAAAAGTCCGCCAACCGCAAAAGTAGACACAGACGAGGAACTTCCGCTAATGATAACCGAAATGTCTAATATGTTTGCCGATTTGGTCGCCGAAATAAACACGATAACCTACGAAAACAGACACGGCAACACAAGCGGCAGAATTGCGGTTGACAAACTTTACGGCGTTTATTGCGATGCCGCAAACGCCATAAACACGCTACTCGACATCATTGTACACGAAAAAGAAATTAACAAAACCCGCCAGCTAATGTTTGACAACGCGCCAATCGTTATGACGGTAATGGATAAAGATTTGAACATTTTGGAATTTAACGAAGAGGCCCTGGTACGCTACGGTTTTAACGATAAACGAGAATACAAAAACAACTTTTTTGGCGCATCGCCAACTTATCAGCCAGACGGCTCGTTATCCATACAAAAAGGCGCGGAGCTAATCCGCCAATGTTACGAAAAGGGGCACGGGCAATTTGAATGGATGCACCAAACAATAACAGGCGAGCCGATTCCGTCCGAGATTCGCTGCTTTACCCTAGAATACAACGGCGAAAAGGTTATTTTGGCGTACTCAATCGATTTAAGTGAACTGAAGAAAACAATGGAAATAGCCCGCGAGGCGGAAGAACGCACCAAAATAATGCTGGACGGCACACCGATTTCCTGCTATCTGATAGACAAAAATTTTAACGCACTAGATTGCAATCACGAAACGCTCGCATTTTTTGAATTTGCCGACAAACAAATCGGCTTGGATAATTTTGCGAAAATATTTGAAAACAACCAAGAATTACAGCAGCATTTTGACAAAGCCCTAAAAACGGGCTACAACCGCTTTCGGTGGAATTTGCAAAAAAGCAAAAATAAATTTTTAGCCTGCGAAATAACCTTTATACGGCTAAAATTAGCGGAAGAATACGTTATAGCCGCCTACATTTTTGACCTTAGCATTTTAGATGAATTTTTCAAGGAAAAACAACGGGTAGAGGCCGCTGAAGAAAATTCGCAAATGAAAAGCCGATTTTTGGCGCGCATGAGCCACGAAATTCGTACGCCGCTCGCCGCTGTTTTGGGCATATCCGAGATACAGTTGCGTAGAAAATTGCCGATGGATTTGGAAGAGGCGTTTGCCAAAATTTACAACTCCTCCAGTATTTTGCTGAATATCGTAAACGATATTTTGGATTTATCCAAAATCGAGGCTGGCAAAATGACAATCGACCCAGAAGAATACGAATCCGCCAATATGTTAGCGGACGTTATACACCTAAATTTGGCGTTTTTGGGCAGCAAGGACATAAAATTTATTGTAAACATTGACGAAAATATCCCCAAATTACTGGTTGGCAGCGAACTGCGTATTAAACAGGTGCTAAATAACCTGCTTTCCAATGCGTTCAAATATACGTCTAAAGGTTCGGTAAAGTTAAACATTGTCGCCGAAAATGTTCCCACTGTAACGAGTTTTTTGAACGAAGAACCCGAACAACCCGAGCAAACCGAACAATCCGAGCAATCCGAACAACCCGAAAACAAGCCTAAAATCAACCTAATAATAACAATCGAAGACACGGGGCATGGCATGACAAAATCACAACTTGCCTCGCTGTTCACGGAATATACGCAATTCCACGAAAAAGAATTAAAGTTGTCGTTTGGTACGGGGCTGGGAATGCCGATAACATCAAGTTTAACGCAGCTAATGAACGGTAACATTGCGGTTGACAGCGAACTGGGCAAAGGTACAACGGTAATAGTAATTATCCCGCAAACCGTGGCAAGCACCGAAGTTTTGGGTGCTGAAACGGTGCGGCATCTTTGCGAGTTTAAGGTTGATTCAAAATCGGTGGCACAAAAATTGGATTTTACGCCGCAAAAATTTCCGCACGGCAAAGTGCTAGTCGTGGACGACGTTGGCACAAATTTATACGTTGCAAAGGGCTTTTTGGCAATGTACGATTTGAACATAGAAACCTGCGAAAGCGGTTTTGATGCCATCGAAAAAATCAAAAACGGCAACGTTTACGATATTATCTTCATGGATCACATGATGCCAGAATTGGACGGAATGGAGACCACAAAAGAGTTACGGGCATTGGGCTACGATTTGCCCATAGTCGCACTAACCGCCAACGCCTTAATAGGTCAGGCAGAAGAATTTTTGCAAAACGGCTTTAACGGCTTTATTTCCAAGCCGATTCGTGCAATGCCGCTGGACGTTATTATCACAAAATTTATGAAAAACGAAAATGCCGAAAATGCCGAAAATACGGAAAATGCAGAAAACACGGAAAACCCAGAAAATTCAACAACTTTAGAAACAACCGCCATCACAAACGATTTTGACGACTTTGATTTTAGCGATTTTGACGATTTTGACGATTTTGACGAAGAAATTGAATTTACCGCTAGTCCCGAAATGATGGCACAAATAAAAGCGGATTTTTTGGAAAGCCAAAAAAACGCCTTTGCGGAAATAACCGCCGCAATATCCGCAAAAGACGAAGAATTGGCGTATCGTTTAACGCACAACTTAAAAAATATGGCGGGGTTGTTAAACGATAAAAATTTGGCAAAAGCCGCCGAAATAGTCGAGCAAGAGATAAAAAAAGAAATAAAAATTGGGGCGGTGCAATCTATGGGCGGCTTGGAGAGGGAACTTAGCAGGGCGTTGGCGGAAATTAGTTCGCAGTAGGGGCGATGCCATTGATGTGAACCAGATGGGCGGGTCGGAATGGGAAAACGGGCGTAATGGTTGGGGGTACAATGGGCGGATTTGTAGAAAACGGGCGGAATGGTTGGGGATAAACGGGCGGAATGGTTGGGGATAAACGGGCGGAATGGTTGGGGATAAACGGGCGGAATGGTTGGGGATAAACG
>WRKK01000111.1 GCA_009782245.1 Defluviitaleaceae bacterium
TGGAAACAGGTTTAGTGGAAGTGATAGCCGAAGTGCTAAACGAAGACATTATCGTTATAGAAGACGTTATCGTTATACATGAAGAAAGCACCACGGAAGTTTTTCAAGGCACTATCCACGCTAGGCAGGTGTATTATGCAGTAATTAGAGGTATTCCGTTTCAACTTCATTCATTAACTGAATGGGATTTTGTTCCACCAACACGTGCAGAACTTGCTTTTGTAGGGTTAGAGACTGACCTGCGTGTTTGGGAAGAAGAAACTGGACGCTCTCCTGCCGTGATGCTTGCGGGTTGGAGTTATGAAATTATTGACCCACAACTGGGTTCTCCGCCGTTACTTGCTATTGGTATGCACAATGAAAACGATGACTTATTGGGTACTGTTCTTCATGTTGTACCCTCAATTACAGCAATGGACACTCTTTACATAGAAACCGATAGCGTTGAATTTTTAGGAACATGGGGACAAATTCTTGACAATGACATCATAGACTTAGCTAGTTTAGATTTAGCCTTTACTCCTACTGTCGAATGGACTGAACAATACCACATAATTATCGAAACGCAGAAAGATTTTAGCAGAAGTATGATGAGCCTGCAGTCCGTACACGATTGGAATTTTGTACCACCAAGTTCTGTTGAAGTAAGCCACGAAAACGGGCTAGTTGTGTTACGTATGTATGACGAGAACAATGCTCTTATTTCAGAAACAATTAACTCTGACCTTTACTTTGATTATGAGCCGATTTTTACGATATTGGGTTTTGGCACTTTGGAAGAGTTAAGAGAGATTGGACTATGACACAGTAACAGCAAAGCAAACGAAAAGATACCTTAATGCTTATATGTAGCGACAGTGAACAAATTAGCAATAGCAATTAATTATAAGGTCGCCCAAAACTGGGCGACCCCTTTCAATTTCAATGCAAAAAAGAGAGTTGACATTTTAATTCTCTTTTTTGCTAGGTTTCACGTTTTTATCATCGCAATTTGCACAATCACAAAAAACGGGCAGGTGGACGGTCGCCCCCCATTTCAAAATTATTTAACCAAAAAAACCTACCTAACCACAACCCCCGTATAAAAATGTGTCAAAATTTCCAAAAACGTATAACCCCGCCTTGCCATACCCTCTGCTCCTCGTTGGCTTAAACCTACGCCATGCCCAAAACCTACGCCGTTTATTGTAACGGTATCTCCTGCGGCGAAAATGCCGATGTTTAGCGGTTGCGTGGGAACTGGCGGCGGGGTTGGCGTTGGCTGTGGTGTTGGGGCTGGCGGCGGCGTTGGTGCTGGCGTTGGCTCTGGCTCTAGTAATTCTGGCGATTCTGGGGGCTGTTGGGCGATGGTTGTGGTGGTTTCAGCACCCAATATCAAAAATGTATCACTAACATTATCCAAAATATCGGCGGTTATTGCATATAAGCCTGTTGCGGGTGTTTCTAGTGCTGTTTGCCCGTTAAATATAACCACATTTGGCGCAACAACAGCGGCGGACGGATTTATAACTGGGCTTGGCGGCGGCAAAGTTGGCGATATTTGCGGCGTTGGTGCGGGTGCGGTAATGGCGGCTCTGTTGGGAATATCGCCAAAATTGCGGCTATGCAACGAGCCACCCGCCGTAATGCTGAAAAATGTGCGTATTTCCTCGCCTGTTAGTATAACTTGTCCGCTTGTCCCGTTTATAATCAACGTGTCCACCCTGCCAGACGGCAAAATATTGCTGGCGAAAATTCCTGTCGCCATGCCAATGTTTCTGCCACGGGCGTTAAGCAAGCTGGTTAGTTCCGAAAGCGTAAACGAACGTGTCCAAATAACAGGCTCAAATTCGTGAAAATCTGGCACGGCACGCAAATAAGGGCGCGCCTCCAGCCATACATTTTCGGAATTTTCCGTAAACCCGCCGCTGGATGCAAAAAACACCGTTTCGGCTATTTGGTTGTTGTGATATATCATAAGCCCGCTAGTTTCCAGCACTGCGGCTATTGCAGAGGGATATTCCCAGGAAACGCCGTTGTAAACCTGACAATGCACCGTATCGCACAAATCAAAATTGGCATGGCTGCGATTATACAAAGTGGTATATATCGCATATGTACGGGCGGCAACGGCTTGGGCTTTTAGTGCCTCGTGATGCCAACTGGCTGGCATCTCGGACGGCACAACGCTAAAAAGATACTCGTTTACCGAAACTACATTAACGGGCGTTATTCCTGCGCCTTGCCGCAAAAACTCTATTACGCCCCGATATTCATTGCCCTCGAGGTTGATAAACTCGCCGCCTATCGCACTTATTTGTGTGTTGCTGTCAAATATTGCAACCTGCATACTTCCGCTATACAAAGCCACCAAATCGCCATGCGGCCGTGCAATAAAGCCAGTCGGCGATTGCAAAAACGTTTGTCCGTAAAAAATTTGCGTGTTGTAAATTGTAATAGCCGCACGGGCGTTAAACAGCCGTGTAAGCCCAATTCTTAAATAATTGGGTACTACAAGTGTTTCGCCAAAACTCGCCGCATTAACGGTTGACAAAATCAGCGTAAACGATATTATCGCAAACAAAAATTTTCTCAAAATTTTCATGTAAAAAATCCTTTCCAAAAATCTTCTCATTTTATTATATATTATTTTGCGCTAATATGATATACTATTGCGAGGGTTAAAATTATTTTATTTTTCGGATTACAGTTTGGAGGGGAATTTTATGGAAGAAACGATATTTTTGTGGGTTGCATTAATATTATTATCCACCAAGGTGGCGGCGTTAATATTCAAGCGGATACATATGCCGCAGGTTGTGGGTGCGTTAGTGGCGGGAATATTGCTAGGGCCAGCGGTTTTTGGCTGGTTGCAGCCTAACGAGACTATCCGAATGTTGGCACAATTTGGCGTAGTTTTGCTGTTGTTTTCGGCTGGAATGGAGACCGACTTAAAAGAGTTACGCAGCTCTATAAAAGCGTCGTCAATTATATCGTTGGCGGGAATGTTGGCAGTATTGGGCGGCGGATTTTTGGTATCGTATATTTTTGGAATGTCGGCATTTGAGGCGTTTTTTATCAGCCTAGCAATAGCATCAACGTCAACTAGCATTTTAGTGGAATCGTTGCAAGAAATGGGCAAACTAAAGACAAAAACGGGAACAGTAATGGTAAACGCCTCGCTTATAGACGACATAATAACGATAGTATTGTTGGCGGTTGTAATGGGAATGGGCGAAACCAGCGAAATATCCATTGGCGGAATATTTATTGTTTTGTTGCAGATAATTGCGTTTTTTGCGTTTGCGTTTGCGATGGGATTTTTGGTAAACAAGCTATTTAACTGGCTGTACTCCCGCATGGGTGCGAATTGGCGTTATTCTATTTTTGCTATTGTCTACTGCTTTTTAATGGCATTTTTGGCGGAACAGTTTGGTTTAGCGGATATTACGGGTGCGTACATTGCGGGCATTGCTTTCTGCACAACCCGCTGCGTGGAATCTTTGGAAGCGGATACGCATACAATGTCGTATATGTTTTTTACGCCGCTATTTTTGGCAAACATAGGCCTTAGCATGACATTTGCTGGCATGACGGGCGAAATAATTATATTTACGGTAGCGTTAGTAATAGTGGCAATAGTCAGCAAAGCGATAGGTTGCGGTTTTGGTGCAAAACTAGCAAAATACACCAACCGCGAAAGTATGCAAATCGGCATGGGCATGACAGCCCGCGGCGAAGTTTCGTTCATAGTAATCAACAAAGGCATAATTTTAGGCTATATAGGCTCACTAATTTTCCCAAGCATAATAATCGTAGTGCTTGTTGCCATATTAGTAACAACCATATTGCTAAAGCCGCTGTATACGTACAAGTCAAAAGATGCTACTGCTTGAATAACAAAAGATTAAAACCGTGGGGCTCTGCCCCACACCCCGCAAGGGCGCTGCCCCTTGACCCCGCAAGGAGCGCGCCCCTTGACCCGCTAAGTTTGTTAATATTTTTAATAGCAAATTGATGATAGTGCCTTTGCGGTTGCCTATTTTGCCTGTGGTTTTGCGAAAATATTAGCCCCTATGAAAATTCAAAGAATATTCACAATTTCCGTTTAACATTCTTAAAAAATTTTAGCGGGTCAAGGGGCGCGCTCCTTGCGGGGTCAAGGGGCAGCGCCCTTGCGGGGTGCCTGCCCGCCGGCAGGCGGGTGGGCAGCGCCCACGGGTTTGTCTTTT
>WRKK01000112.1 GCA_009782245.1 Defluviitaleaceae bacterium
CAATTCCCTTAAAGTAAAATCAAACCCGTGGGCGCTGCCCACACCCGCCAGGGCGCTGCCCTGGACCCGCAAGGAGCGCGCCCCTTGACCCGCTAATTTTTTAGTTTGAGGTTTAACGCTTGCATCGCCCTATATTGCACAAAATCCTCGTTAAAATTTCAAAAATTTTACGGGGTCAAGGGGCGAAGTCCCTTGCGGGTTCTAAGGGCAGCGCCCTTAGCGGGGTGTGGGGCAGAGCCCCACGGTCTTAAAGGAGGAATATTTATGGCACGTACAGTTACGGCTGAGGGGATTGTGAAAAAACGTGGTCGGAGGGTAACGGCACAGCAGGTTGCACCTTATGTTTTTGTTTCGCCGTTTGTTGTTTCGTTTTTGGTGTTTTTGGTTTATCCGCTGTATCAGGCGTTTTTGCTTAGCTTTCAGCAGTTGATTCCGTTTACGCAGTATGCGGATTGGGTCGGGCTGGATAATTATCGCCGTGTTGTCGCCGATCCTATGTTTCGGATTGCACTTTGGAATGTGGCACGGTACGCATTTTGGACTTGCGTTATCCTTATTCCTGTGCCGATGTTGCTGGCGTTTATCGTTAATAGCAAGATGACACGGTTCAAAAATTTGCTGCGGTCGATGTATTTTATCCCCGTGCTAACGTCAACCGTTATTGCAGGTATCGTGTTTCAACATATGTTTTCGTCCGAGCCGACGGGCGCGTTTAACGAACTTTTGGGAATTTTCGGCATTGCACCCGTGCGATGGCTTATGCAGGGCAATACTGCAATGTTTGCCCTCGTGATTATCGCCGTCTGGCGGTGGCTGGGCGTTAATATGATTTATTTTTTGGCGGGGCTGAACAATATCCCCACCGAGATTTACGAATCGGCGGAAGTAGACGGCGCGACTGGCTTGAAAAAATTTTGGCATATCACAATGCCCATGCTAAAGCCAATCACGATATTTGTGCTTACAATCAGCATAACGGCGGGCTTTTCCATGTTTAACGAGGCGTTTGTTTACTGGGGCGTTATGTCGCCCAATAATATTGGGTTGACAATCGTTATTATGATATACCGTGCCGCTTTCCAGCTTAACGATTTCGGATACGCCGCAACGCTTGGCGTTAGCCTGTTTGTTATCGTTTTGGTGGCAAACTTGATACAGCTAAAATTTATGGGGCTTTTCAGAGAGGAGTAACCGATATGACAAATGTGATAAAACGCAAAATCGCCCTCTCGACAGCCAATTTCGTTTTGCTGTTCACGTTGGGCGTGATAATTTTATTGCCGTTCGTGTTTATGATAGTGGGGGCGCTAACGCCGCCGCGCGAGATTTTCGCACAGGGGTTGAGTTTGCGGCTACCTGCCGAGGTTTCGCTTAGCAATTTTCAGGCGTTGTGGACGAATCGTGGCGGCATATATTGGCAATTTTTCGCCAATAGTTTGTTTGTAACGGCGGTTTCTACTGGGCTTGTGCTGGTTTTCACTTCAATGGTGGGCTACGGCTTGGCACAGTACCGTTTTCGGGGACGCAACTTTTTGGTAATGTTGCTGCTCTGCACAATGATGGTCCCTGGTACGATTCTGCTGTTGCCGCTGTTCCGCATGATGACGGCGTTTAACTTGATGGACACGTACGCTGGGGTAATTTTGCCAACGATGGTGCCCGCCTTTGCGATATTTTTCTTTAGACAATTTTGCGTGGGCTTGCCAAACGATTTCGCCGAATCCGCACGCATTGACGGCGCGGGCGAGGCACGGATTTTTCTACAGATTTACGTACCCATGATGGCACCCGCCTTTGGTGCTATGGGAATTTTAACCGCCATGGGCGTGTGGAACGACTTCTTATGGCCGCTGGTAGTTTTGCGGACAACAACAATGCTAACAATCGCACCTGGCCTAATGACCTCAATAACGCCCTACCAAAACAGTTTTGACATTCTATTCGCAGGTTCGGTAATGTCGGTTGTGCCAATAGTAATAATTTTCCTGTTCAACCAACGTGCATTTATCGACGGACTGACGGTCGGCGGGGTTAAAGGGTAAAGCATAAAACCTAAAACCGTGGGCGCTGCCCACACCCGCCAAGGCGCTGCCCTGGACCCGCAAGGGGATTCTCCCCTTGACCCCGTAAAATTTTTGAAATTGAACGAGGATTTTGTACAATATCGGGCAATGTTAGCAATTCAATCCCAAGCCAAAAATTTAGCGGGTCAAGGGGCGCGCTCCTTGCGGGGTGCCTGCCCGCCGGCAGGCGGGTGGGCAGCGCCCACGGTTTTGATTTTTATTTTTGAAGGAGGAGATTTATTTTGAAAGCAAAAATGACAGTAAACAAAAATTTCACGATAAGTGAGATTGATAGGCGTATATATGGCTCTTTTGTGGAGCATATGGGAAGATGCGTTTATACGGGCATTTACGAGCCTGGGCATAGTAGTGCCGATTCTAATGGGTTTCGGGGCGATGTTAAGGAACTTGTGAAAGAGTTGAATATTCCGATAATCCGCTACCCTGGCGGGAATTTTTTGTCGGGCTATAATTGGGAAGACGGGATTGGTGCAAAAGCGGAACGCCCTCGGCGGCTAGATTTGGCTTGGAAAACCGTTGAAACCAACGAAATTGGCGTACACGAGTTTACGGGCTGGGCAAAAGAAGTGAACGCCGAGGTTAATATGGCGGTAAACTTCGGCACAAAGGGCATCGATTCCGCACGGAATTTTGTGGAATATTGCAACCACCCAGGCGGCACATATTGGAGCGATTTACGCAAAAAAAACGGTGCACCCGATCCGTTCAAAATAAAAACTTGGTGCTTGGGCAACGAAATGGACGGTCCTTGGCAAATAGGGCATAAAACCGCCGACGAATACGGGCGGCTGGCAGAAGAGGCGGCAAAAGTTATGAAATGGGTTGACGGCTCGATTGAGTTGGTCGCTTGCGGTAGCTCTAGCATTGATATGCCAACTTTCGCCAGCTGGGAGGCCACTGTGCTAGACCACGTATACCACCACGTGGATTATCTTTCGTTGCACCGCTATTATGGCAACCAAAAAAACGATTTGAAAAGCTATTTGGCAAAATCGGTTGACATGGACAATTTTATCAAGAGCGTGATAGCAATTTGCGATTACGTTAAGGCGAAAAAGCGGAGCAAAAAGACGTTGAACCTGTCGTTTGACGAATGGAACGTGTGGTATCACTCCAACGAGAACGACAAGAAAAACGAGCCATGGCAGGAACACCCGCCAATTTTGGAGGACGTGTACAATTTTGAAGATGCGTTGCTGGTGGGCTGTTTGCTGATAACGCTGATAAAAAATAGCGACCGTGTAAAAATCGCTTGCATGGCACAGCTTGTAAACGTTATTGCACCGATAATGACGGAAAAAGGCGGTGCGGCGTGGCGGCAAACTATTTTTTATCCATGTATGCAAGCGGCGACTTTTGGGCAAGGCACGGCACTAACGCCGATTGTGGACGTACCAAAATACGATTGCGACGAATTTAGCGGCGTTCCCTATTTGGAAACGGTCGCAATGCACAATGGCGAGAAAAACGAAGTTGTAATATTTGCAGTCAACCGCTCGCAGGACGAGACAATGGAATTTGACGTTGAGTTGCAAGGGTTTAACCCAACAACCGCCACTTTATCAGAGCTGGCGGGGCATGACATTAAGCAAACCAACACAAAGGCAAGCAGCCCAGTCGCCCCAAAAGACGGCACAGCTAAGGTTTCGGGCAGCGTTGTTAGTGCGGCTTTGAAACCGCTTTCTTGGAATGTTATTCGGGTTGGGGTGAAGTAGGGAGTTTCTACAGTATCCCAAATTAGCAAAAACCCAAACGGGCGACTGTTTGCCCCCCAACAATCCCGCCCGTTTACCCCCCAACAAATCCCGCCCGTTGTGAAACCCCCAACGCCAACGGCAACGCACGACAAAAGCCCCCGTTGATTGGGGGGTAAACGGGCGTAATGGTTGGGGATAAACGGGCGACCGACCCGCCTGCCGACGGGCAGGGGACGGTCGCCCGTTTGCCCCTCCGATTTTAGCTTAAGTATACGCAGGTGGGCGGGAAACTTATCGCAAATTTAACCATTACATCATAAATTTCCACGAAAACCCCATTAAAAAATTTAGCGGGTCAAGGGGCGCGCTCCTTGCGGGTTCTAAGGGCAGCGCCCTTAGCGGGGTGTGGGGCAGAGCCCCACGGTTTTGCA
>WRKK01000113.1 GCA_009782245.1 Defluviitaleaceae bacterium
GCGCCCACGGTTTTGCAGTTGTTTGATTTCAGTTAAAGCTAACGGAAACTATTTTAGATATGCCGAGTTCCTGCATAGTAACGCCGTATAAGGTGTCGGCGGCTTCCATTGTGCCTTTGCGGTGGGTTATTACTACAAATTGGGTGTTGTTGCCGTGTCCTTGTAGGAAGTGGGCAAAGCGGATAACGTTTGCGTCGTCTAGGGCGGCTTCGATTTCGTCTAGTATGCAGAATGGCGAGGGTTTCATGCGGAGTATGCCGAAAAGTAGGGCAATGGCGGTTAAAGCCCGCTCGCCGCCCGATAGCAGCGATAGATTTTGTACTTTTTTGCCTGGCGGGTGCACAATTATTTCTATGCCCGATTCCAGTACGTTGGCGGGGTCGGTCATGGTTAGGGTTGCCTTGCCGCCGCCGAACATTTCCTTGAAAACATCGTTAAAATGCTTGGCAATATCGGTAAATTTGGCTTGAAACTGCTGCTCCATTTGGGTTGTTAGTTCGTTGATTATTTTTCTAAGCTGATTTTCGGCGTTAAGAATATCGTCCCGTTGCGTTTTTAGGAAGTTGTGCCGCTCCTCGAGGGCGGAATATGCCGCTATTGCACCAAGATTTACCGTGCCCAATTCGTTAATTGCCGATTTTAACCGCCTTTCTTCGCGGCGTAACGCGGTAACGGTGTATTTTTCGTCCCTAAACTCTTGGGCGGTTTGGTAGGTTAGGTTGTAATTTTCCAAAATTTCGGCGTTTAGGCGGTCGCTTTCGGCGGTTATGTTCTCTTTTTTTGCCGATAACAACGCCGATTCTTTGTTTAGCTGTGCCAATATTTCCGCTTGGCTGTTGCGGTCGTTTTCCATTTTTAGGGTAGCCGTCCGCAATTCTTGAATGTCTTGCTCGAAAGTTGCTAATTGCTGCTGTTGCTCGGCTAATTGCTCGGTTAGCAGGGCTAGGCGTTTTTTTTGCATATCTTCCGAGGTTTTCGGGTTTTCTGTAATGTTTATTTTTGGCGGGTTTTCGTTATCGCCGTCATCGTTGTCATTCCCGCTGTTCTGGGAAATGTTTGCCAATTCCAGCTGTAGCTTGGATTGCTGGTTTTGCAGGTCTGTTAGTTCGGTGGATAGGCGTTGCACGTTTGTTAATGCGGTTTGCAAAGTTTGTGATACTTGGTTTAACTTGATTTTGCTGTCTGTTAGCTGTGTAAGAGTGCTTTCTTGCATTTTTTGGCTGTGTTCTTGATGTTTTTTGTATGCCTCTTGCGTTTTTTGCATTTTTTCTAATGCGATAATTTGCAAATCCTGTTTTAGCTGGATTGTCTCTTGTTCGGCGCGTTGCTTGGTGGTTGCGTTTTCTAGCTGTTCGGTTTTTAGCTGGCTGGCTTGCTGTTGCAGAGTTTGTATTTCTTGGGATAGTTCCTCTATTTGGCGGTTGCGGCCTAGCAAGCCCGCCGATTGGTTGCTGCGGCTGCCGCCCGTCATAGCACCGCCTGGGCTTATTACATCGCCGTCCAAAGTAACTAACCTGTAGGCTTGGCGGTATCTTTTGGCGAGTTCGGTTGCCCGTTGTAAGGTTTCCAGCACAAAAATGTTTCCCAATAAATAGCCAAAAACGGGGCTATAATAATCGTCAAACGAGATTATTCTGTTCGCCAGCCCAATAACGCCCCGTTCTTGTAGCAAAAGTTGCATTTCCTGCGTTACGTGGCGGGGTTTCATTTCGGATATTGGCAAAAAAGTTGCCCTGCCCGCGCCCGAAGTTTTGAGGAACGCAATAGCCCGAGATGCGTCTTTTGGCGTGTTTGTGAGGATATTTTGCGCCGACGAGCCGAGTGCGATTGCGATTGCGGTTTCGTATTTTTGCGGCACGGTAATAAGTTCGCTGACGGGTGCAATTATGCCGTCGCCGAACTCTTTATTTTGATATTTTTGTTGCATAACCGCCCTAACGCTGGAAAAATAGCCCTCGTGCGCCCGTTCCATTTCCGATAATATTTTTTGCCGAGATGTTTTTTCGTTTATTTGGCGGTCTATTTCCGCAATTTTTACCCGCAATTCTTCGCTACTATTGTTGAATTTGGCGATTGTTAGCGTGTTTACGTTGATTTTTTGTTGTAGCTGCATTTCTTTTTGGGCGTAATAAATATTTTGCTCCGCCTCTAAATCGGCTTCTAATTTTTTGAGATTTTCGCCCAATTCTTGGTACAACTTTTCGGTTTTTTGCAGATGTTCTTGGGCGGTTTGTTCCGCTATTTGTAGCTGTTGGCGCTGCTCGTCTTCCGCTTGCAGTTCTAGTTGTTTTTGCGTTACTTGCTCGGTGCGTTCGGTTAATTCTTTTATTATGCGTTCGGATAATTTCAGGTTGCTTTCCGCTTTTTCTATGGCTTGCACTTGTGTAATTATGTTGCGGTTAAGCGTTTTGTAGGATTCTTCGTGGCTTTCTTGCTGGTTGCGTATGGTTTCCAGTTCTTTTTGTACTGCCGATAATTTTTGCTCTTCTTCGTTGATTTTGGCGGTTATTTTCGTTAGATTTGCCTGTAAATTTTTTTCCTCTTGGATAGTTTTGTCAACCTCTTGCAAAAACAGATTTATGTGGATTATCTTGTATTTTTCCTGTAAAGCGAGGTATTTTTGGGCTTGTTTGGCTTGTTGTTCCAGCGGTTGCATTTGCGTTGTCATTTCCTGCATTAGGTCGTTTACCCGTTCCAGGTTCATTTTTTCGGCATCTAGCTTAGCGAGCGTTTCCTGGCGGCGCATTTTATATTTTACGATACCCGCCGCCTCTTCAAATAAATGGCGGCGGTCTTCCGATTTACTGCTTAAAATTTCGTCAACCCTGCCCTGCCCAATAATAGAGTAGCCCTCGCGCCCCACGCCCGTATCCATAAAAAGTTGCCTAATATCGCGCATACGGCAGACGGTATCGTTTATCAAATATTCGCCATCGCCGTTGCGGCCTACACGGCGGGTAATTTTTACTTCCGAAAATGGGATTGGCAAAACTTTTGTGGAGTTATCGATTAGCATATTAACCTCGGCAAAAGGCAGTGCGCGGCGGTGTTCTGTGCCAATAAAAATAACATCGTCCATTTTAGAGCCACGCAGACTTTTGGCACTTTGTTCGCCCATAACCCAGCGAAAAGCGTCGGCGATATTGCTTTTTCCGCTACCGTTTGGTCCAACAACCGCAGTAATACCGCCAGAAAAATCCAATTTAACCTTATCTGGAAACGATTTGAACCCCTCAATTTCAAGATGTTTTAGAAACATTATGTGCCTCCGTCCAAGTTAATAATTTGCCCAGTTATGTAGCCCGCCGCGTCCGATGCCAGAAACTTCGCTAATTTAGCCACTTCGTGAGGTTCGCCAAAACGCATTAGTGCTATTTTGTCGGTAAATTCGGCTTGTTCGGCGGCGGTTAGGCGTTGGTTCATGCGGGTTGCTATTGCCCCGCAAGCCACCGCACAAACCCGCACACCCGATGGTCCCAGTTCTTGTGCCATTGCCTTTGTAAACGCATTTACCGCACCTTTTGCGGCAGAATAAACCGCCTCGCAAGATGCACCAACGTTGCCCCAAATAGAGGTTATGTTGATAATTACGCCTTTTTTGGCTTTTACCATATGCGGAACGGCTAAATGAGTGGCGTTTAGCACAGTATTAAGGTTGTTTTGCAGGATATTTTGCCAATCGCTGGGCGTTGTATCGGTAAACAGTCCAAAATGAGCCAAACCAGCGTTATTTACCAAAATATCCACGTTACCGATTTTTTGCTCTATTTTGGCAAAAAGCAACTTTGTTTGCTCATAATCGGATATATCCGCCAAAAAACCGCTACAATTCAGCAATTTAGCAGCGTTATCCAACTGTAGCTTGTCCGTTTTACCATTCAGCACAACATTATATGTATTTTTGCCACATTCGCAAAATTCCTTCGCTATAGCAAATCCTATCCCCCGCGAAGAGCCTGTTATTAATACGTTTTGCAATTTTTTTATCCTTTCTTTGTCAACCTTAAATTCAAAACCGTGGGCGCTGCCCACACCCGCTAAGGGCGCTGCCCTTAGAACCCGCAAGGAGCGCGCCCCTTGACCCGCTAATTTTTTAATATTGTAGGAGCGACCGTCCATCTGCGTACACTTTTATTGAAACATTGGGGATTAGACGGACGGGCGACCGAGGACGGTCGCCCCTACCTGACCGCCGTCAGGCGGGCGGGTGGCGTTT
>WRKK01000114.1 GCA_009782245.1 Defluviitaleaceae bacterium
ATACTTTAATCGAAGCAGCGTTAGCCACAGCACTACCAAAAGCAACAATATTATCAATGGAACGGCGAGGAGAAATAATTGCGGAAATACAGGAAATTTTTGAAGGGGATAAACAAATCCCCCGAAAATACTACTCAAAAGCCCAATTACAGCCATACCTAGATTACATGACCCGCCTGCCGGCGGGCAGGTGATTGGCAAAACAATAAAACTACTCCCAACCGCCGAGCAAGAACAACTATTATGGCAACACGCAGGAACAAACCGCTTTGCTTACAACCGTTGTAAACGAATGTCTGAAAAATATTATGAGTACACAAGCAAAACATTAAGCCAACAAACCATGCAAAAGCATTTTACCAAACTCAAAAAACGCCCAAAATACGCATGGCTAAACGATATGAACGCCCAAGTACCAAAACAATCAAGCAAGGATTTTGACAGAGCAAGGCGAAATTCATTTGATAAATTTGGAAATGGATTTCACACTAACTATAAAAGCCGCCATAACATCAACCAAGGCTTTTACGTAGATGCAACAACAATGACCGTCCTAACAAAATCAATAAAGTTTCAGACATTAGGCACAATAAAAACAACACGCCAACCCAACCGAGATAATCATTACAACGTGCGAATTATCCACGATGGAGCAGGTTGGTACGTAAGCTACAGCATTAGAGTAAAAAAACCTACAAATACAGGCAACAGCACAGATGTAATCGGCATTGACACAGGGATAAAAATATTGGCAATATGTTCCAATGGAATGATTTTTGAAAACATCAACAAAACCTACAAAGTTAGGAAATTGGAGGAACGCAGGATAAAATATCAACGTCAAATGTCCAAACGATATGTAAAAGGCGAAAAAAAGCAAAGTAATAATTACTACAAAGCCAAAAATGCTCATTTGAAAGTATGCAGAAAGCTAAGAAACATAAGGAATAATCACTTACACCAAGCAACCGCCAAGTTGGCGAAAACCAAGCCACAGGCAATAGTAATTGAAAGCCTTAAATTAGCCTTTATGTTAAAGAACAAAAAACTGGCAAAAGCAACAGCAGGGCAGAAAATCGGCGAATTTTACCGACAATTAGAGTATAAATGCAAATATAACAGCATTGAACTAATAAAAGCCCCGCAAGATTATGCAAGTTCCAAGCTATGCAGTCATTGCGGCTATAAGTACAACAAAGCCGATTACGACAACAGACCGTGGTCGCTAACAATACGAAAATGGACTTGCCATAATTGCAAAACTACCCACGACAGGGATTTTAACGCCAGTATAAACTTAAAGAATTGGTACAAGTTAGCCAAAACGGCTTAACCCGCCTGCCGCCTGCCTGACGGCAGTCCGGGGCGGGCAGGTAGCTTGAAATTTCTTTATTTTAGAGAAACGTAACCTCTCAAATAGCGAGCCATACCAACCCACGCAAGTATTGTGGGTGTGCGACCTGTCCGTCGGCAGGCGGGAAAGAGCAAGAATAAGCTATAAAGTAGTATAGATTTATGATAATTTTATAGATTTGAGTAGATTTATCGTTACGGAGCTACTCCCATGTTTAACAATCTTAAAAGCAAGCTAATTATTCCAATAATAGCCACTTTTATAATAGTGGTTGGAATTATCGTATTTGTCGTTAGTTCGGAAGTAAACCAAATTATCGACATTACCGCAACACAGCAGCTGCTTGCAGCTAATAGTGCCATCGAAATCTACATTGAAACACTAGAACAGCAAGCCCTTATGTCCGCTTCCGCTATTGCCTCTAGTTACGATATTATCAATCGTATACGCTCGCTAAACGCAATGGAAGAATCCGCCGTTGCTGCCCATATGGTAGAATACCTTACCATTCAAAAAGAATTATCCTCTATCGATGCCATTGTTGTTATTGATGCAAACAACTACGTGTTAGCACGGTCGCATATACCCGATATGTACGGCGATTTTGTCGGCGGTGCACCCGTCTCGTTGGCTCTTGCGGGGCAACGGGTTACTATGTTTACGCCAACGCCTACCGTTCCCCTAGCCTTGACGGGTATCGCTCCTATTTGGGACGGCGACGAAATTATAGGCGGAGTTGCCGCAATGGTTGACATCGGCTCACCAGAACACGTTGATCATATAGGGGAAATTTTTGATGCAGATTTCGCCATTTTTCTAGGAAATGCAACCATTATCAGCACCCTTATCCACCCAGAAACAGGAGTGCGAGCAATAGGAACACCTGCACAGCCGCCAGTCGAGGAATCTGTCCTAAATAGGGGCGAACCAATTACCATTCAGCTGGATATATTCGGAATTGTCCCGTTTTATGCCCATTACACGCCGATGTTTGACTTGGAGGGCGATATTATAGGAATGTTCTTTGTGGGAATTTCTGTGGAAGAATCCCGTGCGATTGGGGTTTCTCTGCAATTTATGCTTGTCGTTATTGGTATTGTGGGCGTTATAATTGCCAGTATTGTGGCTATTTTGCTAGTAACAAAAGTGTTAAAACCGCTCAACACGCTTGGCACCATTGCTCGCGAGGTTTCTGAGGGCAACATAAATGTCAACATAGACCGCAACGTTACCCACGATGAAATCGGCGCACTTACGCTGAATGTCTACAGTTTGGTGGATTCGATAAGAAATCTTGTAAATGATATAAACGGGCTTTCGCATGAATTTATTGAAATGGGCGATATTGAGTATCGTATTGATACCAGCAAATATCAGAACTCGTTCAAGCAACTTATGGAGGGTACAAATGCCATTGTCGCAAATATGTCCGAAGATATGCTACCCGCCATTCAGGCTGTTAATCAAATTGCAAACGGCGATTTTAGCACCGTTGCAAAAGATTTGCCAGGCAAAAAAATCATACTGCCACGGGCAATAAGAAGTATTTCCGCCAAACTAAACGATATTTACAAATCTGTAGACAACTTAGCCGAAAGTGCATTAAAAGGGGATTTTTCTACACAAATAGACCAAAACCAGTTTGAGGGAAGTTGGCGAGAACTTGCCAACAAGCTAAACAGCCTTATGGAATCTGTTGCTAAGCCCTTAGATGACATAGAATACAGCATTACAGCCATGTCGCAGGGAAATTTTTCGGAAATAGAAGTAAACGCACCCGGCACTTTCGGGCTATTGCAGGAAACTTGCAACAAGGTAAACAAAATTACAGGACTTTACATAGAAGAGATTGCCCAAGTGTTGCAGTTTATCGCAAAAGGCGATTTAACAATTTCTGTTAAGCAAGATTACATAGGTTCGTATGCCCCGATAAAATCGGCAATTAACACTATTTTGGAAAGCCTTAGCAAAATTATTTCGGACGTGCAAGCGGCGGTGCATCAAGTTGCACAGGGCGCGGAGCAGATTTCTAGTAGTGCAATGATACTTGCGGACGGTGCAGTTAAGCAGAATCTCGCTATTAGCGAACTTACAAGCTCTATTTCGCATATCCACGAAAAAGCCACGCAAGCCAGCAACGATGCGACCACAGCGGACGAAAGTTCTGCAAAAATACGCGAACATATTCAAAGCGGCAACGATGCGGTAAAATCCATGGACGATATTATGGGCAAAATAAAGTCGTCCAGCCAAGACATTAGCAAAATAGTCAGCGTTATAGAAGATGTGGCGTTTCAAACTAATTTACTTGCGTTAAACGCATCAGTCGAGGCGGCACGTGCAGGCGAACACGGCAGAGGTTTTTCGGTAGTAGCAGACGAGGTTCGCAGCCTAGCCAGCAAAAGCCAAAACTCCACTTCCGAGACGGTAAAAATAATAGATGAAGATACAATCCACGTAAACGACGGCTTAAAGGCGGCAAACCTTGTGGTTTCGGTATTTGAAACAATCGAGGGCAACGTCAGCGAAATTTCTGGGCTTATCTCGGAAATAACAGGAATCTCCAGCGAACAACTAGAGGCCATAACAAACGTAAACCTACGAGTAACCGAAATAGCTGGCGTAGTTACAGACATCTCCGCCACCGCCGAAGAATCCGCATCAGCATCACAAGAGTTAAGTTCGCAAGCTGAACTTTTGCGGGAACGTGTGGAGTTTTTTAAGATTAGGAACTAGTGCAAATAATTTCAAACAACTGTAAAACCGTGGGGCGACCGTCCCCTGCTCGTTCGGTAGGCGGGTCGGAATGGGAAAACGGGCGACCGAGGACGGTCGCCCCTACAATATGCGTCCCCACCCGCCTGACCTGTCTGCCGACAGGCAGGCG
>WRKK01000115.1 GCA_009782245.1 Defluviitaleaceae bacterium
CCCCGTAGGGGCGACCGTCCTCGGTCGCCCGTCCGTCTAATCCCCAATGTTTCAATAAAAATGTACGCAGGTGGGGCGACCGTCCTCGGTCGCCCATTTGCCCGTTTGTTCGTTTGTCCCGTTTGCCCGTCCGCCCGTCCCGATTTCAACATTCAACCGTCAAGACAACGCCAAAACCAAAGCCTGCAAATTTTGATACATAACAGTAAAATAATCGCCAGCTGTTAGCCCCTCAAAAGTGTTTAACATAGCAACACTTGCACCAGTTGCGTTTGCAACGGCGGTTGCCAAAGTGTCGTCTTCGTCGTAAAAAATTGTGGTAACGTTGTTAGCTTGCACAAAATCAATAATTTCTGCCATACGTGCTGGCGAGGGGTCTGCGTGGTCGTCTAGCCCCTCTATTGCAACTTGGTTTAGGTTGTACGCATAGGCAAGGTGTGCAAACGCCCCGTGCGATACTACTATATCTCGGCGAACAAAATCAGCGGCGGCGGCCTGATAGGCTAAATCCAACGCTAAAAAATTTTCGGCGGCAACTTCAAAATTTTGCTCGAAAGCGGCAGAATGTTCGGGGAACAGTTGCACAAGTGCGTTTTTTATGGTTTCGGTAATGGTCAGCGCGTACAGCGGATTAAGCCACAAATGCGGGTCGGCATCTTGTAAAGCTGGGGTAACGTTTGCCGAGGCCTCTATAAAAGGCACAGAACCGCCCACGCTCGCCCTAATGCTGTCCACAAAATGCTCCATGCCAAAACCGTGATATATAAAAACCGCCGCATAATGAATGTTTACCATGTCCTGTGCAGTTGGTTCCCATAAATGAGCCTCAACGCCAGGAGTTATCAATACCCGCACGGGCAAAATATCTTGCACAACAAGCTGGGTAAAATTGTGTATTGCATGAAAACTGGTGTAAATTACAGGTGTTTCCGTTTCTGATGCTGGTACTGATGCTAAATTTTGCGAACTTGCCCCGTTTTCGGTGGTGCATGATGTAATAAATATCGCAAAAATCACAAAAAAAGCCGTGCTAAAAAATTTTTTAAGCATTTATTGCCCTACCGCCTCTCTTCTTGATGTTCTGTCCTGTCTGTCTTTTTTGTCCTTTTTTTCCTGTTTGTTATCTTGAAAATTAACCACGTTGCGGCGTTCTTCCTTTTGGATTGCGTCAAAAGTGGTAATGTATTCCTCTAAATCGGCTTCGGTGTTTGCCAATTTTATTTGCATATCCCGCATTTCGCGGGCGTGTTTTTGCTTGGTATCGCTTATTTGCGTTTGTATATCTCGTATTTGTTCGGATAACGCCTTGTTTTCCTGCTGTAGTTCGGAAATATGTTCGTTGTATTCTGTTTGTAACTCTTGCAAATCTTCGTATTGTTTTAACGCCTTAAAATAATCGCTTGTTATGTTTAGCGATGCCAATAGCACACGAAAATTATCGCCAAAAAACTTATTAGTATCGGCAACTTTCATTTCGTTAATTTTTTTGTCAACGTGTAATGCGATTTTTTGCATATAAGCTTCTTCTTCGTCAGATAATAGCGTAAGAATTTGGCCGTCTATTATCACTTCTACTCTATTTGGTCCCATGACAATACACCTCTCAACGAATTTTACCAGTATTTTCTATCTAAGCTGCGATAGGACAACGCTTCCGAAATATGATTAACGGTAATTTTTTCGGAACTTTCCAAATCGGCTATAGTTCGTGCTATTTTCAATATTTTGTGGTAGGCTCTGGCGCTTAGCCCAAGTCTGTCAAACGCTTGACGGATAAGGTTTTTTTCGGTAGAGCCTAGTTCGCAATAGCGTTCTATCATTGGCGCGGTCATATGGGCGTTATTGCGGATTATTGCGGGGTTTGCGGCGTTTGTTGCATTTGCGGCGTTTTTATCATTATTTACATTGTTTGCGATGTTCGCATTATCGGACAAAAAGCGGTTATTTTGGATATTTTGAGCCGCAATTACCCGCTGGCGTATTTGCCGTGATGTTTCGCCGCTTACTTGTTCAAAGTCGGTGTATTCTAGGTTTGTTGCCTCTACTTGTATGTCGATTCTATCTAGCATTGGCCCAGAAATTTTGCGTAAGTATTTTTCAATTTCGCCGCTTGTGCAACTGCATTTTCGCAAATTGCCAGTAGCCCCAAAATAGCCGCAGGGGCAAGGGTTCATAGAGGCTAACAGCATAAACTTGCTAGGGTATGTAAGAGTGCCAGAAGCCCGAGAAATAGTAACAACGCCGTCTTCTAACGGCTGCCGCAAAATTTCCAGCGATTTTTTTTGGAACTCGGGCAGTTCGTCCAGGAATAATATACCGTTGTGGGCAAGGCTAATCTCGCCTGGCGTGGGGATTCTGCCGCCGCCCGACAAAGCCGCTGGCGATGCCGTGTGATGCGGCGATCTAAATGGGCGTTCGGTTATTAGTGCCTGTTTTTGGTTCAGCAAGCCCGCAATGCTGTATATTTTGGTTATTTCCAAACTTTCCTCGGTGGTAAGGTTTGGCGTAATGGTGGGCATACGGTGGGCAAGCATTGTTTTTCCTGCACCAGGCGGGCCAATCATCAGCAAATTATGCGAGCCAGCCGCCGCAACTTCTAACGCCCGTTTTACAAATTGCTGTCCTTTTACATCAAAAAAATCCACGGTATAGTTTGGTTCTTGCGATATTGGCTCTATTTTTGTTTGGGTTATTGGTTTTTGCCCGTTAAAATGGTCTACAAGTTCCCGTAAATAGGATATTGGCAACAAGGCGGTATCTTTTACTAGCGATGCCTCGGTTGCGTTATCTTTTGGGATACAGCAGGTAAAAATGCCCTGTGCTTTGGCGGCAAGTGCCATAGAAAGCACCCCGTTTACTGGTCGGATAGCACCGTCCAGCGAAAGTTCGCCCGAAAAGCAGATATTTTGTATATCTTGCTGGTTTAACACGCCGATACAAACAAGGATTCCGACGGCGATGGGCAGGTCAAAAGCGGGACCGACTTTGCGGGTATCAGCGGGTGCAAGGTTTACCGTTATGCGTTTAACGGGAAAAACAAAGCCCGAGTTGCGGATAGCAGTACGAACTCTATCCTTGGATTCTTTCACGGCGGAATCGGGCAATCCGACAATATCAAAGGAGGGCAACCCGTTATTAACGTCAACTTCCACAAAAACCAAATAGCCATCTACGCCTAAAATAGCGGCACTTACAACTTTAGAAAGCATCAGTAAACTTCCACCATCAATTCAATTTCAACGGCGGCGTTAAGCGGCAAACTAGCCACGCCAAAAGCCGCACGTGAGGGGCAACCAATTTTTTCGCCCATAAAGCTAACGAGAAGTTCTGTGGCGGCGTTGGCTACTTGCGATTGCTGGTAAAAATCGGCTGTACTGGCGACTAGCACGGTCATTTTAACGCAATTTTTTATGCGGGATAAACTGCCCAAATGTTCTTTTAATATTGCCAAAATGTTAAGTGTGCACAGTTCCGCCGCCCTGCAAGCGTCTTCGATGCTGCAATCGTTGCCCAATTTGCCCGTTACTGCCACCGCATTATTTTCCATGGGCAAGCAACCCGAAACATACGCCATATTAGTGCCAAATTCTTTTATCGGCATATAAACGCCAGCTTTTTTGGGTACTGGCGGCAAATTTTGCTCTATATCCTGCAAGTTGTTTTTTGCCGCAACCGTGTTGTAGCCTATATCTTGCAATTTATTTGCCATTCGCCCGTCCACGTCCATGACGATCCCTCCTATCAAATTCAAAACCGTGGGGCTCTGCCCCACACCCCGCAAGGAGCGCGCCCCTCCCGCCTGCCGGCGGGCAGGTGACCCGCTAAATTTTTTTATGTTTTTTAACTTGGTTACAGTAGGATATATCTGCAATCCTACATAGTGCAAAATTACACACTATATCAAAAGTCCGCCAAGTATAAAAACCCAGCGGACTAGATAGCTGAGCTAGAAGGATTTGAACCTTCGAATGACGGAGTCAAAGTCCGTTGCCTTACCGCTTGGCTATAGCCCAATTATTTATAGTATACAAGCTGTTTTTCAGTTTGTCAATAGTTTTTTGAAAAAAATTTGAAAAAATTTTTTATTTTTTTCAAACGCCCGATTTGTGGGGGTTGAGGCGTTTTTTTGGTGTTTTATTTGTGATGACTACCCTGTACGAATCCGCAGTTAGAAATTTTGTTTGTCAAAATGTTAGGGGGTGTCAAAATGTTAGGGACGGGCGACCGAGGACGGTCGCCCCTACGGGTGGCGTTTTTGTAGGGGCGACCGTCC
>WRKK01000116.1 GCA_009782245.1 Defluviitaleaceae bacterium
AAAGTGGCGGGCGGATAATATCCGCCCCTACGGGTGCGTGTTGTAGGGGCGGATATTATCCGCCCGTTTTTCCACAAATCCGCCAGTTTTTCCACAAATCCGCCAATTTTTCTACAAATTCGCCTATCTGCCAACAGGTAGACCAAAATTATTTCCCAAGTTTGCCCAACAAATACCGCCCAGCCGCCTCGCCGTGCCGCCCAGGATAATACATATATTCCGCCACAACTTCGCTTATTTGCTGGGCAAAATCGTCTTTGTGGCTTAGCAGATGCTTGACATTTTGGCTGATTTCGCCAACCTGCCCAATTTCCAGCGATACGCCGACTTTGTTCCGCAACGATATATCCAAAACGTCCAAATTATAGTCTTTGTAGTTTGGGTTCATTATCTTCATGGGAGTATCCACGAAAATACTGGGTTTCAGCGTACAAAACGAAAATTCAAACGCTATCCCAGACCAATCTGTTATGACCAAATCGGACAAAAATATTGCACTACTGTCCAGAAAATCCAAGTCAAACAGCAGTTCGCCGTTGCGGATATTTTCCGCATATTTTTCTTGCAACTCGGTCAACCGTTCTGGGAAAACCCTTGTATATTGCGGGTGCGGACGAACTATTATCCGCCAATCGTTTCCCAACAGGCTTTCTAGCATTTCCTCAATGCAAATATCCAAAATATTGTCCGCTTGCCACGATGGCGCGACCAAAATTTGTCTTTTTGCGTTTTCGGTTGGGCTTTTTTGCGATGTTTGGCTTGTTTGGTTTGCTTGCAATTTCTTGTAATTGTCCACCAAGTAATCGTGCAAGCCGTAGCCAGCTTTTACCAAGGTTTTTGGCGGAAGTTTCGCCAATTCTTCACGGCGGCGCAACTCGGCTATTTGGTGCTTGCCCACACAGAAAAACGTGTCAAAGTGGTCGTAGGACGCTTCTCTGGCGGTTAGGTGCAAGCTGGCGGGCCCGTGCGGCAGGTGGACATATTCAATATCGTTTCGCACAAACGACTTTTTCATGTGATAAACCTGCAAATCTTGCACAGTTGTTACCATAATATCGGCATCGAGTTTCAGCAACAGCGAGATTGTTTTCTGTTGGCTGGCGTAATATGGCGTAATTTTGCCCTTTTCCGCAGGGTTGGGCGTTCGCACGAACACGGAATCCGCAAAATCGTTGGTAAGATAATGGATTTCCACGTCCGAGTTGAGCAAAATGTACTCGATGACATTTTTGTAATACTTGTATTGACCGCTGGAAAGGGCGTAAAATACCAGTTTTTTGTGGGCGGCGTTCCATTTTGCGGTGTCTTGCTTTTCTTTGGCGGCAAACATTTTTTTCTGCTCCTTTTCGTGGCGGAGCTGCTCTGGCGATTTTTTTATGGTTGACAAATATTGCAACGCCGCACCTGCCAATTTTCTGGGACTTAGAAAGCGTTCCAAAATCAAGATAACGACAATGCTAAGCAGGTTGCCCATAATCCAATAAACGCCCACGCTCGCAGGAGTAACCCACGCAAAGTACACGGAAAACGCCACAGTAAAGGCGGTCAGCGACCAGTTGGTTTTGGCGGTTTGGCTAAGTGCGCCAGGGCTAAACACATTTTGAAACATACAAAACGCCAACGCCGAAACGCCTGAAAGTAGCGGAATTATCAGCAAAATGGGCTGTGCAAACGAGGGAATTTCTCCCAAGTTTAAGCCGAGGAAGTTCATATCGATTCCGCTGATAGCGGCGGCAATCTGCGAAATATCGGCGTTTGCAAGGCTCGCCAAGGCTTGCTCGAGGGCGTATAAATTTTGCGGTTGCCGCATAAGTTCCAGCACGGAGAGTTGCGAGGCAAATCCTGGGGCTATTCCGTGGAAATCGTGGGCGTATTGTGTCAGCAATGCGATAATTTCGGCATCAAGCCGCAACACGTGTTGCAGAGGGTGATACATAACCTGCAAAATGCCCACCACAAAAAACAGCTGCATAAACAGCGGAATCAGCCCCACCAGCGGACTGTAACGTTCGCTTTTGAACAAATTATATTGTGCCTCGCTCAAGCCCTCACGGTCGCCTGAATATTGGCGTTTTAGGCGTTCTATTTGCGGTTGTAACGTCAACAGCCGCAGGGAGTTTTTGTGGGCAAGTAGCATTATTGGAAACAGGATAATCCGCGCCACCACCGAAAATATCAGCACGGCGGCGGCGAAACTGTTTGTTAGTTGGTATGCCGCGAAGATTATCCAGCCTAGCGGAACGCCTAGAATGTTGTTGAAAAAATTTTGCACTATACTACCTTTATACTCGCACAACTTAAAAACAAACTGATTTAGTAGAAAACGGGCGGACCCGTCTGCATTTTTTGTTAAGTTGATGTAGTATAACCTTTCGTTTTAATCAAAAACAAGTTGCCGTTTTTGTCTCATTTATTTTAGCAGATATTGAATTTGTGGGCAACTTGCGGCAATGTCCATATTCAAGGCGTTTACGGTAGCAATTCATAATTAACGCCCACAAAGCGGTTGACAAGTTCCCTCGTGATATTTTTGGGATTTAGCGGCTCATCGAGACCGCCGTATTGTGGCGGAATACGCACGGCGCTTAGTGTGGCGTGTATCATTTCAAACCTCTCCTCGTCCGAAAAGCCCATGCTTTCCAAGATAAGCTGCGTTTCCCAAATATGAAAACCGTGGTCTGATTGCACCACTATTATTGCGTTGGGGTTTCGCTCCAAAATCAAGTCTATCATTGTCAGCAGAACCTCCACGCCGTGATTGTGGGCGACCATATATTGATTAAGTTCAAAAGGGTCTTCTGGGTCAACGGAATCTGTGTACACCGCCCATTGCGACCTATGCCAAAACCACGGTTGCGTATACACCAATTTTGGCGAGGGCAGTTCCAAGGCTTCTAGCAAATTTCTGAACAAAGCACGTTCGTGAAACGTTGCATTATCGTCTATTATTAGCCGCTCCACTTGCTCGCTGTGGCTGGGAATGCTTATCCATTCCAGTCCACTAAAAAGCAGATTGACAATCAAAAAATCCTCTATAATAGAAAATGGCGTTGTTACAATCATTAAATCCACAAGGTCGTCCAAGCCCAGTAAAAATGGGTGTCTGTTGCGGATTATGGCATCGTGATTTATCGCCAGCGGAGTTTGCTCGTTGGATATATTGTAAAAATAGGTAGATGCGGTGGGAACAAAGCCTTGCGAGGGGTGTCCCTGAACGGCGACATTATAGCCAGCCGCCATAAAGGCCTCGTAAAGTTCTTGGTATGGGAAATTGGGATCGTCGTCCCAAACTATGCCGTCTTGTGCGAATTGCTGGCGGATTAGGCTGTTGCGTCTTCTGGTGTTGATTGTGTGGTTAGTTGCGACTAACAGTTCTCCCCAATAATTATCGTAAAACCCTGGCGAAAGCAGCGTTGGCAAAGACGGCCAGGTAGCACCTGCGTTTACTATGGCGTTTTCGTTTATTACAAATCCACGGTTTTGCAATTCTGCCCTAAATTCATTTTGTGGGTCGCCAAAAAACCGCTCTACTGCGGCAAAACTAAGTGCACCGTCTGCGTGAAACCAGAATATATCTGGGCTGGGCAAAGTTGGGTCAACGTTAAACTCTTGGCGGAACAGGGTCGCCAACTTGTCCTCTTCAGGAGTTTCCGCCAAAACTACGACTGGTGCGGTTTGCAACAAAGGAAGTGCATTAAATGCAAAAAGTACATAAACCATAGCCACCAACGTTGTGAAAACTGGGCGGATTTTTTCAAAGCCAATTTCGTATCTTCGGATAACGCCCACGCAAGCGAACGCCGCAAAAACGCAAGCGGCAAGCAACATTTCCCGTGAAACAGCCGCAGAATATTGCACAACTATACCATAAATCCGTTCGAAGAACCAAAACAGCACCCAAAACAGGGTAACGCTTAAAAATGCTCCCTCGTTATTTTGGGATATTTTCCGCAAGCCCCAAAATAGTGCAAGGCTTATTATAGCTAGAAATGCCGCCAATATGCTTATGTGATCTAGCCTAAAATTGGCGTTTGCCGTGTTGTTATTGTACAAAAACAGCAGAAATATATTCGGCAACAGCAACATTGCTAAGCTGTAGCCAATAAAGCTAGTTGGATTATTTTTCATAAAAATTCCTCCTTGGAAGTTAAGGCCTTTTTATGAATGTGCTGAAAATTTCATAAAAAATTAAAGGCCTTTCTCAAGGCCTTTCTCAAGGCCTTTCTCAAGGCCTTTCTCAAGGCCTTTCTCAAGGCCTTTCTCAAGGCCTTTCTCAAGGCCTTTCTCA
>WRKK01000117.1 GCA_009782245.1 Defluviitaleaceae bacterium
GACCGCCAAATTTGCTGTTTGTGGCGGTTATGTGGTCGCTCCGCCGTGTGGTTAGGCGGATTGCTGGCTGTTTCGTCTCCGCCTTGAACTGCTCTAACAGATTTTGTAAATTTACTGAATTTTCCATATTGTCCTCCTATACTGGATTTTAGCGGTTTTACGGGGTTTTTTAGCGATTTTTGCGTTGCCGTGCCGCCGTGCTAGTTTTTGGGTTACACAAACATTATAAACTAGCCGAAAATTTTTGTCAAGCAACTATTGATTGCGAAACAAAATCTCATAAAAAAACCAAAAATCCCAAAAAAACACTTGACATCACTCCAAAAAAATGCTAAGCTGTATTTAATGATGTAAATCCCCAAAAACCACTAATTCTGAAACTGGAAAATTTAAGGAGAATGCTGCAATGAAAGGAATAATTTTAGCTGGCGGTAAGGGTACGCGACTTTACCCGTCAACAAAAACGGTATCTAAACAGCTGTTGCCCATATACGATAAACCGCTGATTTATTACCCTTTGTCGGTGCTTATGCTGGCACAGATTAGAGAAATTTTAATAATTTCAACGCCAGAGGACACGCCGAACTATGAACGCTTGCTTGGCGACGGCTCGCAGATAGGGCTTACAATAGAGTACGCCGTGCAACAAATGCCCCGTGGGCTGGCAGATGCCTTTATTTTGGGCGAAAACTTTTTGCAAAAAGGCAAACAGGAAGACTGTTGCCTTATTTTAGGCGATAACGTTTTTTATGGGCAAATGTTCAGCATTTTGCTAAACAACGCCAAAAAACAAATACAAAGCGGCGGCGCGGCTATTTTCGGCTATCCAGTAGCCAATCCTAGCGAGTTTGGCGTGGTTGCTTTTGACGAATCGGGCAAAGTTACTTCTATAGAAGAAAAGCCGCAAGTGCCAAAATCCCACTATGCCGTGCCTGGCCTGTATTTCTTTGATAACACGGTTGTGGATATTGCCAAAAATGTGAAACCGTCCGCGCGGGGCGAAATTGAAATTACCGCCGTGATAGACCACTATCTACAGCAAAATAACTTGTATGTAACGCTAATGGGTCGTGGAATGGCTTGGTTAGATACTGGCTCTGCTGACCGTATGCTGAAAGCCTCCGCTTTTGTGCAAAGTGTACAGGAAATGCAAGGTTTTTACGTTTCTTGCATTGAGGAGATTGCTTGGCGTAATAAATTTATTGATACACAACAGTTTTTGCAACTGGGCAACGAAATGAAAATGACGGAATACGGGCAATATATTCTGGCTTTAGCAAAGGAGCAATCGTAAATGAAAAATATTCTTGTAACGGGCGGATTGGGCTTTATTGGTGCTAATTTTGTGCATTATATGCTAAAAACCGCACCAAACTGCAATATAATAAATTTGGATATTTGCACATATGCCGCCAATTTTGACAACCTAAAGAGCATTACAAGTAATCCAGCGTACACTTTTATAAAAGGGGATATTTGCGATAAATCCTCGCTGTTTAAGGTTTTCGCCGATTTTGAAATTGATACGGTCGTCCACTTTGCGGCGGAATCTCATGTTGACCGCAGTATTACTGGACCCGAAATATTTATCCAAACAAATGTAAACGGCACTTTTAACTTGTTAGAGGTCGCCAAACAAACGTGGAAACTTGTTCCCGACGACAATAACAACCGAGAATACAAGCCAAACGTGCGATTTTTACAGGTATCCACCGATGAAGTTTACGGTGCGTTGGGTGCTACAGGACTTTTTACCGAAAAAACGCCGCTTGCGCCCAATTCGCCTTACTCGGCATCAAAAGCTAGTGCCGATATGTTTGTTCGGGCGTACAGCGAAACTTTTGGCTTGCCCGTTAATATTACCCGCTGTTCCAATAATTACGGGCAATATCAGTTTCCCGAAAAGTTGATTCCGCTAATGGTTACAAACGCCCTGCGGGATATTCCGCTGCCCGTCTACGGAAAAGGCGATCAAGTACGGGATTGGCTACACGTGCAAGATCACTGTTCGGCGATTTATGCGGTTCTCACAAAAGGCAAGCTGGGCGAAGTGTACAATATTGGCGGCAACAACGAAAAGCAAAACATTGAAGTTGTGCGAAATATCCTACAAATTTTGGGCAAGCCCGAAAGCCTAATAAAATACGTGCAAGACCGCCCTGGCCACGACAAACGTTACGCAATAGACAACACAAAAATAACAACCGCTCTGGGCTGGCAACCGCAATATACCTTTGAAGAGGGAATAGCCCAAACTTTGCAATGGTACTTGGATAATCCACAATGGACGGAGCGAATATTGTCGGGGGAATATAAAAAAGTGTAGGGTGCGTTTTACATAAAAGTAACTGCAAAACTGGTTTGTTAAAATATCGCAAATTAGGCGGGACGGGCAAACGGGCAAACGGTTGTGGGTAAAAACGGCGACCGTCCCCTGCCCGTCCGATAGGCGGTTCGGTCGCCCGTTTGCCCATTCCGATAAACGGGATAACCCTCCACAATTTTACAGTTGACATCAAACCCTAATTTTAGTCCACTTCCCGCTTGCAAACCGCCCGTACAGCATAACCAGCCGCACAAATTGGTCGCCAATCATAGCCCACCAAGCACCCTGCAAGCCCCAATCAAACACAAACACAAACAGCATACTAACCGCTGGACGTATAACCGCAACGCTTATCAGCATTGTCAACGCAACAAAACGGGTATCGCCAGCACCGCGCAAGCAACCCGCCATTATTAACTGCGATGTCTGTATTGGCTGAATTACCGCCAAAATTACCAAAATTTGTGCCGTCATTACTATTATAGAATAATCGTCCGCAAACAGGGACGGAAACCAAAACCGCCCGAAAAATGTAAAACTGCACAAAAACACCGAAATTATCAACGCCATGCGTTGCCCAATTTTGCCGTACATTATTGATAAATCGGGGCGTTTTGCACCTAGCTGTTGACCAACCAGCGCCGTTGTGGCAACCGCAATTCCGTCTGCAAATGTAAACGATAAATTCATTAGCTGGTGTGCGATATTATGTGCCGCAAACGCCGCTGTTCCCAAGCTGGCGACAATTATCGCATATGCAAAAAAGCCGATTCGCAAGCAAAGCTGCTCAAATACCGAGTTTCCGCCGATTTTTGCAATACTTTTTATCATTCGCAAATTAGGCCGCCAATCGTCCCGCAACGATATTTTCAGATACGATTTTTTCATTAAAACCGATGCAATCGCCATCATCATGCTTGTTAATCCCGACAAAATAACGGCGATTCCTGCGCCCTCGATTCCCAACGCTGGAAAGCCCAAATTTCCGCCAATTAGCAAATAATGAAAAATCACGTTGACAATGTTTGCCGTTAAATTCACAACCAGCGTAACGCGCGTATTTCCCACGCCGCGCTGGGCGGCACTTATTGCCATCGAAACAGCGTTTGCTGGCAAAATCAACGCCAGCAGCCTAAAATACGAAACCGCCATATCCATCGTGTCGTCTTCTGCGCCAGCAATGTGCATTAGCGGCACGGCAAAAATATTTGCCAAAATTGCCATAATTATGCCAATCGCAAAAACCAGCATTACCGCTTGTCGCAAGCAAAGTCGTGCATCTTTGGCATCGTTTTCGCCGTAGCGCCTAGATACAACCGCCGTAACGCCAACATTTACAGCAAAAAACAACGCAATAAACAGCAACCGCGGCTGATTTACCAAGCCAACCGCCGCAACCGCCTCTGCACCCAAGCCGCCAACCATCGCCATACTTATCATCTGTATCAACGACAGCGAAGTCATTTCTATTATGGACGGAAAAGCAATCCGCAACGAAGTTTGATACGCTTTTTTACTGCTAGGAATCTCCCCAACAACAAAATCTTCTCTTACCATATTTTTAGTGGAAAAAATATTAATCTTCATGCTTTTCTCCCATAATCAACAAAAATCAAAACCTAAAATCAAAACCTTAAAACCGTGGGCGCTGCCCACACCCGCAAGGAGCGCGCCCCTTGACCCGCTAATTTTTTAATGGTTTTTTTTGCAAGTTGTATTTAATCCTTGACCCTTGCGTTTTTATTCGGTATACTTATCCTCTAGTTTGCCCATTAAGTAGGAAAGAAATATGCCAGCGACAAAGGCAACAAGGCTAATTGCACCGCCGATGCTTATGTAGTTGTAATCTAGCGGCACAATTAGTAGCGTGGAGGCAATTAGCAAGCCGATTACAAAATGAAACATTGCGGCGTAGGCTTTTTTTAGGATAAACGCCACCAGCCGCGAAAATAGCAGAATAGTTGAAAC
>WRKK01000118.1 GCA_009782245.1 Defluviitaleaceae bacterium
CGGCTCGTGAAAATTTGGTTATCCGCCGCATGGATATGATGTTTGTGCCAAACGAGGCAATAACGCGCGGCGAGGCGGCAATTATATTGCACAGGCTGTATAGGCGACTTTGGTAATTTTACGATTGGATAGTCATTTTTTGCAATAAATCAGAGCCTAGAGCCATTTTCAGAATTTTTGAAAATGGCTCTAGGCTCTAATAATGTGGGCAGAATTTTTTTGAAAACGCAACCAACAGTTGCTTGACAAAAATTTTTTGTTGTATTACAATGTTTTTGTAAGGTTGAAAGTTGGAACGCCAACGAATTTGGAATTTTGAAAGGGGAATTTTTATGATTATTACCATTATTATGTCGGTGTGTGCGGTGTTTTTTATTTTTATAACGTGGGCTTGTCTGTTGAAAAACGGCGGTTGCAACTGGATTTTGCTCAACGGCGAAAACATTGTTGACAAAGATGCCAAAGAACTGTTTAAGGCAAGGCACGATGTACCCACCATGAACAGATATTTGGCGAAAAATGGCTTTTTGCCGCTTGCCGTAACGTTTACGCTTTTTGCGATTATTCACGGTTTGGGCGGTTATGGATTTGGTATCATTGAAACAGCCGCTTGGCAAGATGTTGCTACTTTGGTTATTGGGGCGGCTATTTTGGCGGTTTGCGTTAATGTTGTTCGGGTTTATTTGCAAGTTATCGGCGGCAAATTTTTGCGTGGTAAACTGGAAAGTTGAACCTTGCTGTAATTTTAATGGATATATACTCGAACAATTTCAAAACAAACTGACATTAGGAAAAAACGGGCGGATAATATCCGCCCGTTTTTTTGTCTGCCCGCAACAGGCGGGTTAAGTTAATTTAGTATACAATTTACAAAGCCGCCTTAATCTTGGCGATTTCTAGTGCAAGTTGCATTTCTCTTTGGCGTTTTTTGCGTTCTGCTTTTTCTAGCTTTCTGCCTGTGGACATTTTCGCAACAGCGGCGTTATTTTTGAAATACACGCAAAAGTGGGTAATATACAGTGTTGCCCACGAACTCCACAGCATACCAATCCAAATACCCTGATTGCTCCAATGAACCCACATAATAACAAAGAGGTACAAAGCAATAAATCCAGGTATCAAGGCTATCGAGTGCCAAATAAAAAGTTTGCGAGTCTTAATGCGTTGCTCGGCTAACAGTACAATCCAAGATTCTTCGGAGAGAGTTTTTGGCGGCGTTTCAAGTTCTGCGGCGGTTGCGGCGGCGGTTTCCTCCGATATTGGGGCATCAGGCACAACAAAGTTTTCCATGCCTGGCAAGAATTTTAATTCAGTTTGCTTGTCGTCTGCCCAAAAGGCACGTTGCTGCTTGACAAGCTGTTTTGCACGTCGCATAAACGTTTCGCCTATTTTGTTGTCTTCGCTGTCGTATAATGCGATTTTGCTTTCTTTTAATACAGCTTCCATGGGATTATTTATCAATCCTTTCGTTTTCGTTTGTTTTTATGCAACAGCTGTTTTTTGTGCTTTCGCACCTCTGAGTGCCTCCTCAATTTGCATGGGATTATTATAGCAAAATTTTTGGAGGTTGGCAAGGGTTTTTTGGAATTTTTTTAGGATTTGGGGATTTGGGAATTTGGCGAATATTGGGAAAATCGGGAAAATCGGGAAAATTGCCTAACAAAAGGGCATATTGCATTATGCAAATATGCCCCTTATAGCTAATTACATCTCATTCTGTCTAAATCAATTCCACACAAACCCGCAAGTCCAACATAGTCTTGTAGTTATAGTTATGGATATTGGCGATGTTACGCCTAATCTTTCATGTTCCACCACAATCCAAATTGGGTCGTCGCAATCATGCCCACTTAGAGCAAGTGATGCTGCTTGGGTTTCGGTAGGATATGTAGTGCGAACGGCGGTTGACTGCATAATTCCGCCGTCTGGTGTGGTAACTTGCCAGAAAAATGGAAACTCTGGCAACGGCGAACCGTCATAACGAGGATAATCGCCTGTAAATACTGGTTCAAATCCCACTAAAACCGCTGGTAGCCATCTTTCTTCGGCGCTATCATACGGTGCGCCAACTATAGTAGCGAAAGCAGGCGTAGCAAATGCAAAAGAAACAACAAGCATTGCCGCCAATAATACATACATTCTTCTCATAAATGAACCTCCCTTATTAGTTCACACAACAATTTTAACCATTTTAGTATAACAACATGAAAACATTTTGTCAATAGAACAAAACATTTTCGTCGTTTTGCACAATCAAAAATAATGTAGCAATATAAAAAATGTGCAAATTCCACAATTAAAAACTACAAATCATAAATTTTTGGCAATATTATATACATTTTGCCAAAAACAGCAAAAAACAAAAGCAACATAACAAGAATTTTTGGGTTTTCCCAAAACTCAAAAAACAAATTTCCCAAAAAAACTCTTGACTTTCCCAAAATTTTCCTGCATAATTAAATAGTGATAAATAAGCAAAGCAAATTTTTTTGACTGCGTTCTCTGCAAAGCCCACGTTTGCGGCAGTCTGGCTAAGGAGGTATTTTTTATGACAACATTAGCTATTATTTTATTAATTTTCGGAATCGTGTTTTTGCTACTAGAAATGTGGCTAACTGGCACGGAATTTTTTGCTATTGCGGGAATCGGCTCGCTGATTATTTCGGCGGTGCTGGCGATTATGTTTGTGCCTAACGGTTGGATTATCGTTATTGGTCAAGTGCTTGCTATTGCGGGGTTTTTGCTGTATATGTACCGTTTTATGAACCGCAAACAACTTAGGGGCAAACTTATTTTAACCGAAAATTTGGAAACCCTACCCACCACAGATACTGGCTATCTTGTGGGCAGAGAGGGCAAAACCCTAACGGCGTTGCGCCCCTACGGCGAGGCAGATTTTAACGGCACTCGCTTCGAGGTTAGTTCTACTGGGCCTATGATTGAAGAGGGCGTTAAAGTCCGAGTTACGGAAATCGTTACAAATAAAATTATAGTGCAGCCTGTCGCAAATTAAGGGGGAGATTTTTTGAATAATTATTTGTTAGCATACGGCACAATAGGAGCGGTTGACGTTATCAACCTGCCGAACACTTTCGTTATTTTAGTGGGATTGGCTGTCTTTTTTATACTGTTCGTATTTTTTAGGTTTGTGCCTGTTGGTTTGTGGATTTCCGCTATTTCTGCGGGTGTTAAAGTAAGCATTTTTTCGCTGATTGGTATGCGATTACGCCGAGTTCGCCCCTATTCCGTTATTTCGCCGCTTATCAAGATTTCTAAGGCGAACATTCCTGTATCTATCAACCAACTAGAATCCCACCATCTGGCTGGCGGACGTGTAAACGCCGTAGTTGACGCAATGATAGCCGCCCACCGTGCCAACCTAGATTTACCATTTGAACGCGCCGCCGCCATCGACCTCGCTGGCCGTGATGTTTTTGAGGCGGTTAGCATGAGCGTTACGCCAAAAGTTATCCAAACGCCCGAAATTTCAGCAATGGCGATAAACGGAATCGAAGTTACTGCAAAAGCCAAAATTACCGTCCGCACCAATATTCAGCGGCTTGTCGGTGGTGCTGGCGAAGATACCATTGTTGCCCGTGTCGGCGAAGGAATCGTTACCACAGTCGGCTCTTCTGAAACGCATTTTGCCGTTTTGGAAAGCCCCGACCTTATTTCTCGCAAAGTTTTGGCAAAAGGGCTTGATGCTGGCACCGCTTACGAAATTTTATCCATCGATATTGCAGATGTCAGCGTTGGCAGAAACATTGGCGCACAACTGCAAATAGAACAAGCCGATGCAGACCTAAAAATTGCCCAAGCTAAAGCCGAAGAACGCCGTGCACTCGCCGTTGCCCACGAGCAAGAAATGCGCGCACGTGTGGAAGAAATGAAAGCAAAAGTTGTAGAATCAGAGGCCGAAGTTCCCAAAGCGTTGTCAGAAGCGTTGCGTTCGGGCAAATTGGGCTATATGGATTATCTAAATTTGGAAAACAAAAAAGCCGATACTCTAATGCGGCAAAATATAGGCAACATGGAAATAGATGTTTCCGCTAAACCTGCGGGAAAATAGTGAAATAGCACAAAAGCAATACAAATGTCAACCAAAAGTGGGTTTTTACAAAAAATCCACTTTTTTGGCTGTGGATTTTTTGTAAAAACCCTGTGGTAAATTTCCGCCCGTGGTAAATTTCGGGCGACCGAGCCGCCTGTTGGCAGACAAGGAACGGGAAAACGGGCTGGGAAAACGGGCGACCGTTTGCCCCCAAGCAACGGGGGGCGTTGCCGTTGGCGTTGGGGGTTTCACAACGGGCGACCGAGGACGGTCGCCCCTACGGTGGCGTTGTTGTAGGGGCG
>WRKK01000119.1 GCA_009782245.1 Defluviitaleaceae bacterium
GGACGGTCGCCCCTACAATATGCGTCCCAGTAGGGGCGACCGTCCTCGGTCGCCCGTCCCCCTTATAAATCTCTCGGAAAATTGCAATTTTGAATCGTCAAAAATTGTCAAAAAACTTGGAAAACAAAATTGCATAAAAATACATAACCTTGCGTAAATTTTGGCAACGACAACAAAATGTAACATAATCGCCAAAAATTGTCAAAAAAACTTGAAAACAAAATTGCATAAAAATACATAACCTTGCGTAAATTTTGGCAACGACAACAAAATGTAACATAATTGTAACTTGACAATACATTTTTCATGCCGTACAATAATATCAAGATACCAACAGCAATCCTTGTCAACTGTCCATTGATTAACGGTATCTTGTAAAAAAGACACGTACAGCAAACTTACTCATTTGGGATTAGTTTCCGCTTGCGGGCTAATAATATGAAGGTGTCTTGTAAAACGAACTTGTGGAGGTAAAAATGGCAACTTTTTTGGAAAACTTAAAGGAAGAGGGAAATTACACGAGAACGGAGAATGCGGCGTTGACACACTTGTCGTCTGGTAGTTGTTGCTTGGATTTGTTCGCCGTAATTGGGGCTTTACGCAGTCGCCCCGAGCAGGAAATTTTGACCCTTTTTGACCGTGCGTGGGCGGAAAATGCCGATGTCGCAATAAAAATGCTTTTTTATGCACGAGATATTCGTGGCGGACTGGGCGAGCGGCGTGTTTTTCGGCTGTTGTTAAAGCAACTTGCCAAAAATAACCCAGCAAGCGTGATAAAAAACTTGTGGGCGATTCCCGAATTTGGGCGGTTTGACGACCTTTTGCCCTTGATTGACGTACATAACACGAAAAGTAGCGATAACGAAAAAAGCGATAATGAAAAATCCGCTGAAAAATCCGTTTCGGCGGAAGTTTTAGAGTGCATAAATATACAATTTGCAAAAGATATGGCAATTTTACAGGCAGAGGAAACCGCCGAAAGCACCGAAACTAGCAAAATCTCACTTTTGGGAAAATGGTTGCCATCAATAAACACAAGCAGTGCCGAAACTGTGCGCTTGGGTAAAATTGTGGCAAAATCTCTAAATTTATCCGCCGCCGAGTACCGAAAAGCGTTGACAAAATTGCGAGCAAAAATTGCAATTGTTGAAAATTTTCTACGTGAAAAAGATTACAGTTTTGATTACTCCAAACAGCCGTCCAAGGCGATGTTGCGGTATCGTGCGGCATTTTTGAGAAATGACGAAAGCCGTTACAAGGCGTTTTTGGAATCCGTGAAAAAGGGCGAAACCAAGCTAAATACAGGCACTTTGTACCCTTATGAAATTATCCGAAAAATTTTGAACGATTATAATTTTAATTGGACTTTTGATAATTTTGATGCAGTTAAAACTTTGACCGCCGACGAACGCAAAAGTCTTGATGTTACGTGGCGAAATTTGCCAAATTTTACGAACGGCGAAAACGCAATAGTAGTGGTCGATGGCTCTGGTTCGATGTATAACATGAGCAATCCACGCCCTGCCGATGTTGCCTTATCGTTGGGAATTTACTTTGCCGAGCGAAACACGGGCGTTTTTAAGGACTGTTTTATAACTTTTTCTCAAAACCCGAGAATTGTCGAAGTAAAAGGTGCAGATATTTTTGAAAAAGCGAAATTTGCGGCATCTTACAACGAGGTTGCAAACACTAACATTCAAAAAGTTTTCGAGTTAATTTTGCAGACGGCAAAAAAGCACAACACGCCACAATCAGAATTGCCAACCACAATTTACATTATCTCGGATATGGAATTTGACAGGTGTACGGACAATGCCAATATTACAAATTTTGAATACGCCAAGAAAATATTTGAAAAAAATGGCTATAAATTGCCAAAATTAGTGTTTTGGAACGTGCAAAGCCGCAATAATCAACAGCCCGTAAAAATGCACGAAACAGGCACAATTTTAGTTTCGGGGGCAAGCCCCAGAATTTTTGAAATGTTAGAAAACGGGAATTTTTCTCCGCTTTCGTTTATGCTAGAAACCTTGGGCAAAGAGCGATACAAGGAAATAGTGCCGTAAAATCGGCATTTGGGAGAGTAGCTCAATGGGTAGAGCAAGTGATTACTTTGAATTTTGCCAAAAATTCGTACAGCAATTTCAAATACTGTGTTGTGGGTTCGAGTCCCGCCTCTTCCAGTAAAACTGGCGTTTTGTAGAAAGTGCCAGCGTTAAATTTGAAAATTATAAATGAAAATGAAAAGGTGAGAAAATGGAACATAATATCCCGATAAAAAAACAGTTGACCAATATTAGGCGAGCCTTTCGGATTTTGCGGGGGTTTCCTAAACCGATGTTTTTGTCGGCGGTGCTTGCGGTTGTGGTAAATACGCCGTTGCCGTTTGTGCAAATTTGGTTTTCGGCACAACTTATAAACGAACTAGTCGGTGCAAGGGACGTAGAGCGGCTTACATGGCTTGTGGCATGGCTTATTGGGCTTAATTTTTTGTTGCACGTTTTGCAATCACTAACGCAGCGTTGGCGAAATTACTGTACAAGCCAAAATCATGCGATTGTGTACAATATGTTAAGCATGAAAATGATGGAAGTAGATTTGGCGGACTTGGAAAACCCTGAATTACAGCTAGAATACTCAACAATCCGCGATCATATAAATTCTGGCGCAATGACAGGGCAGGGAATTTTGGCGTTATATGAAGATTTTTCGGCGATTTTGGCAGGAATTATCCGAGTTGCGTTGTCGGTGGCGTTTGCGTTTACGCTGTTTACATTGCCAGTTCCGCAGGATTCGGCGTTTGTCTGGCTTGATGCACCTTTGGCGGTGGCGGGCGTTTTTTTGATTATTGGGCTTAACACCTTTGTAACGCCGTATTTACGCACAAAAGCGGGCAAAACTTGGATAAAAGCCGCCGAGGTAAATCAAGCCGAAACTCGTTTTTTAGATTTTTATATGTGGACAATGACGCTGTTTAGCGAACGTGCCAAGGATATTCGCATTTACGACCAAAAACGCATGATAAACAAGACCGCCGATCGCAATTTATTGGACGTGAACAAATGGCGGCCATTTTTTTTAGAAAACGGAAAAATAATGGTGTCAAGTAGCGTAATTTGGGCGTTTGCGAACGGTGTTGTATATTTATACGTTGCAATGAAAGCGTTTGCGGGTGCGTTCGGCGTGGGAAATATTGTGCAATATGTGGGTGCAATAAACCAATTTAGCGACGGTTTACGAGAATTGTTATCACAAATTGGGCGTGTTTACAATAATGCTCCATTTTTGGATAGATTTTTGAGGTTTTTAGATACCCCGAAAAAAATGGACGGCGGAGAGATTTCTCTGAAAAACACGAAAGTATCGGAAAACATATCAGAAAACGAGAAAATTTCTCAAAAATATGAACTGGAATTTCATAATGTTTCGTTCAAATATCCAGGAAGTGAGAAATTTGCAATACAAAACTTGAATTTCAAAGTGCCGACAGGGCGGCGTTTAGCGGTGGTTGGCATGAACGGTAGCGGCAAAACAACCATGATAAAATTATTGTGCCGACTGTACGATCCAACAGAGGGCAAAATCACGTTAAACGGCGTTGACATAAAAAGCTATGATTATCAAGAATATTTGGAAATTTTTTCGGTAGTTTTTCAAGATTTCGCAATTATGAGTTTTAAGCTAGGAGAAAACATAGCAAATTCCGATAATTATGACAGAGAAAAAGCCGAAGATGTGCTAAAAAAGGCAGGTTTTGGCGACCGTTTGGAGAAAATGCCGCACGGTTTAGATACGTATCTTTACAAATGGTTTGAAGAGGACGGCGTGGAGATTTCTGGCGGCGAGGCACAAAAAATCATTTTAGCGAGAGCGTTGTACAAGGATTCGCCGATTGTCATATTAGACGAGCCGACCGCCGCATTAGACCCAATCGCCGAACACGAGTTATATACCCGTTTTGACGAGTTAATCGGCGGAAAAACTAGTGTTTATATTTCTCATAGACTTTCGTCGTGTAGGTTTTGCGATGATATAGCGGTTTTCCATGAGGGGCGGCTGATTCAGCAGGGGCGGCATGAGGAATTGTTGGCAGCGGAGAGTGGGAAGTATTTTGAACTTTGGACTGCGCAGGCGCAGTATTATGCGTGAGGGGTGGGGGTTGGAATGGGAAAACGGGCGACCGACCCGTCTGCGTACACTTTTATCGATATAATCTGAACCAGATGGAACGGATGCCCGTTTGCCCCCAACCAACGGGGGGCGTTGCCGTTGGTTGGGGTTTCACCTGTCCGCCGACAGGCGGGCAACGGGCGACCGAGGACGGTCGCCCCTACAACGATGCCACCCGTAGGGGCGACCGTCCTCGGTC
>WRKK01000120.1 GCA_009782245.1 Defluviitaleaceae bacterium
ATTTTTAGGGTTGACAAAAAAACAGAATTTAGGCTACTGCTCTGCTCTGCTCTGCTCTGCTCTGCTCTGCTCTGCTCTGCTCTGCTCTGCTCTGCTCATAATAATATCACAAATTTGCACGCTTGTCAACTCCTCTACAAAAAAAATTCACTTCAACAAAAACCACTATACCACAACGTATTGCAAAAGTCAAAAAAATTTTACAAATTTATTTTAGGTTAGCAAAAAACAGGCAGATTGCAGAACTACTGTCATTAACTTAAACATTTATTAACTTAAACATTTATAGTGAACGGGCGGCGGGTGTGGCTGTGGCGGGTCGGTCGCCCGTCCTCTCCTATCAATCGTTCAAGTTAGCGGATACAACCAATCCCCCCATCAAACAAAAAACAACCCAAACCAAAAATAATCCGCCAAAATAAGCGCCGCTAACGCAAAAACATAATAGGCAAAATATTTAAGTTTGCACTTCTTTATAAGTTCCAGCAACAGGCGTATGGAAAAATAACCCGAAATTGCGGCGGCTACAAATCCCACCATTATCGCAGGAATATCCCCTTGGTAAATCATGTCGCCAGCGGAAAGCAGAGTAAACGCCTCCAACACGCCAGCCCCCAGTATCGCAATTATTGACAGCAAAAACGAAAAACGTGCCGCCGTTTCACGGTTTAAGCCTGTTACCAACGCGCCCGTTATAGTAGCACCCGACCGCGAAATGCCTGGCGGAAGTGCCACCGCTTGCATAAATCCAATAATTAACGCATCTAGCAAAGTTATTTCCTTAACCGTTTTGTAGGTGTGCTTTATATTATCAGATATAATCAGCAAAACGCCCGTAAAAGTAAACGCCGCCGCTAATAAAATCGCTTGCAAAAAAACGTCCAAATGGTCGCGCAACAAAAAACCCGCCGCAACTGCTGGAATCGTCCCAACAATCAGCAACAACGTCATTTTTTGAAACGGATTTTTTAGCAAAACCCAAATATCCCGCCAAAATACGGCAATTACCGCACACAACGAGCCTAAATGCAATATAATGTTAAACGTCAGCGTTCCCTCCGATATGCCAAACATTTGTTGCAATACCGCCAAATGCCCAGAGCTGCTTATCGGTAAAAACTCCGCTATGCCCTGCACAATTCCTAAAATTAAGGCTTGAAAAATCGTCATAAAAGTTACCTTTCTGGTTCAGCATTTTGTCAACCGCAAAATGCCGAACCCCATTTTATTTTTACCACTTTTTATAAAAAAAATCCACTTTAGGCTCTAAAAATTTGAACTTGTGATCGTCTTTCATAAAAAATAATAAATCCTCGTGAATATGCCGCCAATCCCATAAACGCTCGTCTATTGCCAAAAATTCCCGCACCCGCTCTGTGCCCTCTGGTGCGAAAGGGTGCAACAAAACAGCCGCCACTTTTACCACGTAAAAAGCGTTAGCAAGCGTTTGCTGTAATTTATTTTCTTTTTTATTTTCGTCCTTGCTTTCGGCTGCCCAAATTTTGTTGGCATCTCGCAAATATACGTCCATCATGTCGATTATTTTGGCAAATTCAAATTTATACATCGCCATTTCGTAATCTTCGATAATTTTAGCGGCTGTTTGGCGTGTTGCGGGGCTAATTTCGGTTGGCAGTTTGCCGTCAAAATATTTTTGCAACGTGTAAAAACAAGACCGAACCAGCCGATTATACACATTCGTCAGCAAATTTCCCTCTGCTAACGTTGCATCAAAACCGTCTTCTTTTAGCACGGCTTTTGGGTTAAACGAAACGCTGTTGCTGTGCAACGCCATATGTGCAAAGTGCATACGCAACTGCTCGGCGGTGTAATGCTCCAGCAGCTCTTCGGCGCTAGGCGGCTTGATTGTGCCGCTGCTTGATGCCTTGCGAGTGCCGTAAAATAAGTGCCTGTTGGGAATCGTTTTAGGCAGGCAACTTTGAACATTGCGGTTGTTAATTTCGTTTAACGCCATAAACAGCCCCATTTCTGCGACTGCGTAAAAATATATGTTATCTTCGCCGATAAACTGGTACACCTGCGAATCCTCGCTAAACCACCAATCTTCCCAATTTTCAAAGTTTGTGGCGGAATTTTTTAGATGCTGTTGCACAAAAGCAATCGGAATCCACAAACTTTCTGGCCAAACCCAAAAAGTTTGGTCGCAAACGCCGTCTTTTTCGGGAACGGGGATTCCCCATTTTACGTTGCCCGACAACCGAAACGGCACAAGCGTTGTCCCTGTGCGGAAACGTATATTGTGGTTACGCAAAATTTCGCAAGATTTTTCGCGGGATTTTAGGTCGCCAAAAATTAGCGTTGCCGATTTTTTTTCTTCGTCAATATTTTTGTCAAACTTGTCAGATTGCGGTAAATTTTCGGTTATTTGCGATATTGCCGCCTGCAAGTTGGTAATATCCTCTATTCTTATGAGAATTGCGGGATCTTTCAGAAAGTCGGCTACATTTGTCATTAAAATTTTGCGGCTAATTCCCTCGTCCGCCAGCAGATTTTGGCGTTCTTTTAAGGCGGCGTTAAAACGTTCCAAATCAAAATACCAATTTTTTACTGCTTTTAACGACGGCACTTTGCCCGTGCTGGCTATTTTGGGAGCAATTAGTTCGCGCGGGCTGTATTGATGCCCCAGTTCGCACTCGTCGGCGTATGCGGTTGCGGATTTGCATTTTGCGATGGGGCAGCGTCCCTCAACTTGCCGCCCGTTAAGAATTTGCTGATTTTCATCGTCATAAAACTGTTCCACTTCCTCCAAACGGAGATAGCCGTTTTTGTGCCACAGTTCAAAAAGCTGAACAGACAAGGCTTTTTGCAGCTCGCCGCCCTCGTATAATGCGGATGCGCCAAAAACATCTAGGCTAATATCAAACTTTTTCAGCGTGTTTTTTTGGGCGAGATGGTTGCCCTCAACAAAATCTTGAATGCTGCCTGTAAAGCCGTCATTTTCAACGGCTGCTTTATATTTAACTTCTGGGCCTGCACCGTAGCAATCTGTACCAGACACAAAAATAACGTTTTCTTTGCCGATTCTATCACGCAAAAAACGTGCGTAAATATCGGCGTGTACAAAACAGCCGCCAATGTGTCCAAAATGCAGATGTTTGTCGCCGTAGGGCATACCGCTTGTTATTACGGCTCTTTTGGGAAATTTTGGTTTCATAAAAACACCTCTTTCTTCAGTTTCAACTTCAAAACCGTGGGCTCTGCCCACACCCGCCAAGGCGCTGCCCTGGACCCGCAAGGAGCGCGCCCCTTGACCCGCACTTTTTATTAAGTTGAATGTTTATATCGTTAAAATTATACAGCATTTCCAAAAAATTTGCAAGATTATATTGCACGGGAAAATTTTACGAAATTTTTACAAAAATTTTACAGAAAAACTTGCAACGGATAAAAATTTGTGTTATAATGTTTGTAATAGCGAAATGGCTAGGGGTGCCCAAAAGGCTGAGATTATACCCTTCAACCTGACACAGATAATACTGGCGTAGGGAAGCGTTAGCTGTAATACAGCATAATCTTGACCTCCTGCCATAAAATTTAGGAGGATTTTTTATGGAAAATTTTATTATTTTTGACGGAATGACATTAGGCGAACTTTTAGCTTTTGTTATTGCCGTTGCGGTGTTTATTGCGGTTAGCAGCTACTTTTTTAAGCGGGCTAATTTTTCCACCAAGGCTTTAACGTACACGGGTTTAAGTATTTCGTTGGCGTTTGTTTTGTCTTATTTTAGGCTGTTTTCTATGCCGCAGGGTGGCTCGGTAACTATGATGAGTATGTTTTTTGTTACGTTAGTGGGATATTGGTTCGGGCCAGGAATTGGGCTAATATCGGCGTTTAGTTATGGGCTGTTGCAATTTGTGCAAGGTGCTTATATAGTGCACCCTGTGCAGTTACTTGTGGATTATCCGCTGGCATTTGGTGCGTTGGGCTTATCGGGATTTTTTTATAAAATGAAAGGCGGATTATATATCGGCTTTGCGGTGGCTTGCTTTGGACGGTTTGTAATGCACACAATTTCTGGCATTTTCTTTTTTGCTATGTATGCACCACCAGAAATATCGGGGGCAGGGCTAATTGCCTGGAGCGCCACCAGCAACGCATTTGTCATCTTCCCCGAAATGATTTTAACTTTAGCAGTAACAGCGTTGCCGCCAGTAAAAAATGCACTAGCTGTGGTAAAAACCCGTGTGTTGCAGGAAACAGCTATTGCTTAAGACTTTATACTCGCACAGCTTAAAAATAAATTGAGTTAGTAGAAAACGGGCAAAACAGGCAGGGGACGGTCGCCCCACCTGCGTACACTTTCATTGAAACATTGGGGGATTAGACGGACGGGCGACCGAGGACGGTCGCCCCTACGGGTGGTGTTTTTGTAGGGGCGACCGTCCTCGG
>WRKK01000121.1 GCA_009782245.1 Defluviitaleaceae bacterium
GGGGGGGGGGGGGGGGGGTATCGTTGAGTTCGGCGCTTGGCTCTGTGAGCGGGTTTTCGGCGATAAGGGGCGTGTTGAAAGTTGTGAAGAGCAGCGTCATTGTTAGTAGTGCTGATAGTAATTTTTTAGCGTAGTTTTTCAAGTTTTATTCCTCCTTTTTGGCTTATAACGCTAAATGTTGGGGTTTTGCATTGTCGCCGTTGCTGTAATGGTTTTTTGTTTGCTTTTTTTAATTGTATACTAGTTTGCGGGTTGTGTCAAGTTTTTATTTTTTTTGCGGCGGGGTTGAAATTAAATTCCTCTGCTGGTTATTTCAATGCAATCGGGGGTTTTGCATTTTGTTTGGTAGGAACTGCCCATTGTAAAATGTTCAAAATCGTTGCCGCAACGTGAGCATTTGCGGCTTGTTTTGCCGAAACGCCCGAAGTCTTCGCTTGCGTTTAGTAGCAAATGCAGTTCTTCTTCCGTTTTTTTCTTAAATTCTTTAGTAAGCATAAAAAATTAAATCCCCCTGCTTGTTATTTCAATGCAATCGGTCGTTTTGCACCTTGTTTGGTAGGAACTATTGTTTGTGAAGTGTTCAAAATCGTTGCCGCAACGTGAGCATTTGCGGTCTGTTTTGCCGAAACGCCCGAAGTCTTTGCTTGCGTCTAGTAGCAAAACAAATTCAATATCTGTAATTGTGTCTAAATCTTTAGTAACCATAAACAATCCTCCTCATAAAATCATTGTAGCGTATTGAAACGCCATTTTCCCTTGCACGTTCCACAGCATCTAAGATTAAATGTTGCCTATCCTCGTTAGATAAATTCGGAGCATCTCTAGCAGCTAGGTAGCTTGCCCTAAATTCGTCATTCCAACTGCCATTAGCTAAATTTGTTCCTCTTTTGGCTCTGTGTCCATAATATTCGTGTGCCAAAACTGCTCGTGCGCTCATTAAATCTCGAGGGTGTGTTGAGTTTGAGTTTGGAAATATGTCGTAGCATACGGTTATAGTGTCCTTTTTATCTAAATAACCTGTTTGTCTACCACTATTAAACAAAAACACCCTTTCGTCCGCTCCAATAGCCCTAATTTCAGCCCGCAAATGTTCAATTTCCTCGGGGCTTAGTGTAGTAAATGGGCTACGTCTTAAACCGCCTGCACTACGGTCGTCTATGTTTGTCATATTGTAAATTATACCATGTCCGATAGTCCTGTCAATATAAATTTTCATTAACGGGCGGCTTGTTGTAGGGGCGACCGTTTCATAAAAAATTAAATCCCCCTACCTGTTATTTCAATGCAATCAATGGTTTTGCATTTTGTTTGGTAGGAACTACCCCTTGTAAAATGTTCAAAATCGTTGCCGCAACGTGAGCATTTGCGGTCTGTTTTGCCGAAACGTACAAGGTCTTCTCCAGCATCTAGTAAGAGGTCAAATTCCTCTTCTGTTATAACACTAAAATCCATAAACAATCATCCTTTATTATACCACGTCTGGTTATCGGGTTCGCCCATTCCAATATAAACTCACTGCAACTTAAAAACACTAATCGACTGTTTCAAAGCCTCTGCTTGCGATAATATATCCTTGCTAGAGATTGCAAAAACCTCGGCGGCGGCGGAATTGCCCTGCACTACGGCAGATATTTCTTTTAGCCCTTTATGTATTAAAACTATAGATTCTTGGCTGGCTTGCGACATTGTCAAAATATCGGTTATAAGTTCCATAAGCGTGTTTGCATAATTTGCAATATCCTCAAAGGAAGATGCAACCGAGTTTACCGCCTCAACGCCGTGGTCTGCAATTTGTATAGAGTTATCTATTTTTTCGGTTATCTCTTTTATCGATGCGGAAGTTTTGCCCGATAAGTTGCGAACCTCTTCGGCGACAACGCTAAAGCCTTTGCCGTGCACACCCGCCCGTGCCGCTTCGATAGAGGCGTTTATTGCCAGCAGGTTTGTTTGGTACGCTATGCTAGATATAACCTCGGTAATATTGGATATTCCCGTCGATGCTATTTTTATGCTACCCATTGTTTCAACTGCCGACTGCATTTCGGTGTTGCCCTGCTCGGCGCTGGCGTTGGATTTGCGGGAAATATCAGTAGCTTTTGCGGCGGTTTCGGCGGTTAATATCGATTTTTCTTCGGCGGCATCAGATGCGGCGGTTAGTTCCTCTAGCGAGGTTGTTTGCGCCATTGCACCAGTCGCCAAATCGTCCGCACCGTCAGAAATAGCGTGGGTGCTTGTCAAAACTTGTTCCGCAACGTTAGCAATCTCGGTAAGCGAGATATTCAGCGAATCCACAATAGAATTAATGGAATTTTTTATGGGAAGATACGAACCCAAATATTGCCCGTTAATTTTTACCGTTAAATTGCCGTTTGCCAGTTCTTTTAGCGTTTCGGATATATCGCTTACATACGACAGCATGGAGTTTTCGGTGGAATCTATGCTATCTTTTATTTGCTTGAACTTTCCGCTGTAATCGCCAGTTAGTGTTTGGTCAAATTGCCCCTGCGATATAGCGTCCAAAATGGTTATAGTTGCATCTATCGGCTCTTGCACCGCCGATATTGCGTTGTTAAGCGATTCAGCTATTAAAAACCATTCGCCCTTATATTTACTGCTATCTAGCCTAAATTCTAGTTCGCCCATTTTGGTATTTTTGGCGATTTCGGCTATATCGTTTGCCAAGTCCACAATTTCTTTTTTTATTGCATCTGCAATCTCGTTAATATAAGCCTCTTCGCCAGGAAACTGCCGCAAAGTTGCGTTAAAATTGCCGTCTACTATACTTTGTATATATTGCAAAATTTCAATGCGATTGGCGGCAATGCCCGTTACAGTATCGTTTACTTTGCGAAGAGTTTCTTGGTAAGCACCCTCGTATTGCGAAAGGTCTATCAAATATTTGTAGTTGCCGCTTTTTTGCTCCTCGTACAATTTTGATACATCTTGCAAAAGGGCGTTTAGTATTGTTAGAATATCGTTGAATTTGTCGTCAATTTTGTTAAGACCAAAAGAATTATCGACTATTTTGCTTTTTTTAAGCACGCCGCCGTTTGACAAATTCCACGAGATTTTTTCAAAGTTGCTTATAGTGCCATTTACAAAGCGGCTGACCAGTTTAGAGACCAAAATTAGCATAAAAACGGCTAATCCAATAAAAATTACCGATGCAATGGCGACAAAAATACCGATAATAAGCGAAACGGGTCCATCAACAGCAGACCGAGGAATCGCCGTTGCCAATATCCAGCTAGTGTGCGGAATATCAGAAAAAAGCAGGACATATTCTTCGTTATTATCCAGCATACCAATAACGGAATCGCCGCCTGTTAGTTGTTCAAAAAGCCCGTCATAACGTTGCCAATCGGTAATAAACATTAATTCTGTTGCCGTTAAAGGGTCTATATCTGGGTGCGAGATTATTACGCCGTTTGGGTCAAGTAGCATAATGTAACCCTCATCTGGGCGTTCTAAAGTTTGGACAATACTAACAAGTTCGTTTAGTGTAATATCCATACCAACAACGCCTGGCGAGCCTAAAATATCCGCATAAAATTGGGAAATACTGATAACAATACTGTTGTCGGCAGCCGATAAATAGGGTGCGGAAAAATAAATTGCACCCGCCGCCGCCACCGCGCCCGCATACCAAGGGCGTTCGGCTATTACAAAGCCGTCGGGAATATGTACTGGTTCGGAAGTAAACAAAGCGCCGTCTTCATTAGCGGCAAACGCCAGCACAATGGATTCGTGCGAACTGCCAAAACCTGTTACAACATTTTGTGCATAATCGGCACTAATATTTTGCAAAGAGATTCCTAATCCGCTGTTTATAATGGCTATTGTGTTCAGCCATTCGCCTATAAACGCAGCGTTAGAGATGTTAGTGCGTTCAAAGCCACGATTTAACGGGGTTGTTATTATTGCCCGCATTATGGCGTTACTTGTTAAATACAAACCAACAAGCCCAAATATTGCAAACAAAATAACACCAACCAGCAACTTTGACGACAATTTTAATTTTTTCATTTTGTCCATTAGATTTGATCCTCCCATAAGCTACAACAATGATCATAAAATAAAAATGAGAGCTTTCCAAAATAGCTTTTAGCTAAACGGCTATTTCTCATAATCGTTTCGATTATACCCCCCATTGTAACAGTTAATTTTGTTTTTGTCAAGTTTTTTATGAAAATTTTGTTTGGGATTGGGGAAGTGCAAAACCGTGGGGCTCTGCCCCACACCCCGCAAGGAGCGCGCCCCTTGACCCGCTAAATTTTTTAATAGTGCCAAACGAAAATTGTGCATATTCTTTGAATTTTCGTAAGGACTGCCATTAACTTAAACGGTTTATTTATATGGGACGGGCGACCGAGGACGGTCGCCCCTACAACAACGCCCCTACAAAAACGCCGACCGTAGGGGCGACCGTCTCGGTCGCCCGTTTTCCCGTT
>WRKK01000122.1 GCA_009782245.1 Defluviitaleaceae bacterium
GACGGTCGCCCCTACCTGACCGCCGTCAGGCGGGCGGGAGACATCGTTGTAGGGGCGACCGTCCTCGGTCGCCCGTCCGTCTAATCCCCAATGTTTCAATAAAAGTGTACGCAGGTGCCTTTTAACCCCTACAACCCAGCCACCGTACTCAAATCCCACTCCTCATGAATCTTCGGAACATCACTAATCAACCGTTTAGTATACTCCGCTTGCGGATTCAATATAACATCTTCCGCCGTCCCTGTTTCCACAAACTGCCCATGCTCCATTATATACACCGTGTCCGAAACATAGTAAGCAAGCCCAATATCATGCGTTATGAAAATTATCGTCATGTTTACTTCGTCTCGCAACTTTAGTAGCATATCCAAAATGGTCGCACGTGAACACGCATCTACCATCGAGGTCGGCTCGTCCGCAATTAGGATTTTTGGCTTTAACAGGAAAATTCGTGCTATCATTAGCCGCTGCATTTGTCCGCCTGATAACTCAAATGGATATTTATTCGTTAATTCTTCGTATTTTAGGTTGACAAACGAACACGCATCGGTCATTAACCGCACTTTCTCCTCTTTGGGTAGCTTTTTGCCGCCCATTAGGTTTATGCAATCCAACAACAACGTGTCTATCCTGTTGAACATATTGAATGCCGAAAATGGGTCTTGAAATACCGCCTGAATCCCTTTCCAATACTCCTTTTTTTTCTTGTGGCTGGATATATCTCGTAAGGTGTCTCGGAAAAATATGTTGCCCTCCGTTACGCCAATCAAGCCCAAAACCATTTTCGCAAGTGTCGTCTTGCCAGAGCCCGATTCGCCAACAATAGACACAACTTCGCTTTCACGAAAATTGAAATTTACCTCGTTTACCGCTGTATTTTTATTCGTGCCGTATCCAAAAATTTTTGTTACCTTGTCGCCACGCAACACGGACGGCTTGTTTTGCAGTTCTTGCAAACTCATTGGCATTTTTTACACCTCGTTTCCGCTTTCGTTTTCATTGGATTTTTTACTTGCGTTTTCTTGCGTTTTCTCGCTCGATTTCTCGTTTTCTTCCAAATTTTCGCTCTGTTCCAATTTTTGGGATTTTTCGCTTTTTTGGGATTTTTGGGATTTTTCCGCTTTCGCTTTCGCTGACGAAAGTGCTGCAATCCCAATTCCCTCTTTTGCATACGTTTCTTTCAAAAATTCCACGGAATGTATGCACAAGTGCATTCTGTTATCGTCAAAAATCCGCTTAGACCGCTCGCCCAAGCTGCAATTCGGAATCACATACTTGCACCGTGCCGCAAAACGACAGCCAGCTGGCGGATTTTTCAAGTTCGGCGGCGTGCCAGGAATCGCCTCCAGCTTGACATCGCGCGTGCCTTCCTCTGGCACAATTATCGAGCCCATTAACCCCTTGGAATATGGGTGAACTGGGTCAAAAACCATATCGCGCGCCGTGCCACGCTCCACAATCTGCCCTGCGTACATTACCATGATGTGGTCGGTTACGTTGTACAACAGCGGCAACTCGTGCGTTATGAATATCATCGACTTAATATATCCCTTATCCATAAGGTCTCGCATCATTTTGATAACCATTTTTTGGGAAGTTACGTCCAGTGCCGAGGACGGCTCGTCCGCAATCAGCACTTTGGGCGACAATATCGTCGAAATTGCGATTACCGTGCGTTGTTTCATTCCGCCAGAAAGCTCCACGCTGTAGCGATTCAGCACCTCTTGCGGCAAGCCCAAAATTTCAAAGCGTTTGCGCGCCATGTCAAAAATATCCTTTTTGCTGACGCTTTTGTCGTGTGCGTGAATCACGTCCTCGATAAACCGAATTACCTTTTGCGTGGGATTTAGTGCGTTCATCGCCGCTTGCGGAATGTACGCAACTTCCGTTCCCAAAATATTTTTGCGAACATCGTCAGGTTTCATGCCAGAAATATTTTTGCCGTCAATTATGATGTCGCCGCTGATGTAGTGCAGCGGTGCGAAATAATATCCCATTAAACTCAACGCCAGCGTGGATTTGCCGCAACCAGATTCGCCAGCCACGCCCAACGATTTGCCCTCTTCAATCTCCAGCGAAACGCCGTCCACCGCAAAAACGTTTTCCTTAAAGCGAGTTACATATTTGGTTTTCAAATCCTTGACCTCTAGCATAATTTTTCCCATAAAATCAGCCCTCTCTAAGTTGCGGATTAAATACTTGGTCAAGCCCAGTGTTCATAAGGTTCATGGAAAACGCAATGGTTGCAATCGCCAAAATTACAGGAACAAACGCCCACCAAGCGCCAGCTTGCCACGCCGAGAACATCTGCGCCCAGCTCATCATAAGCCCCAAAGTGGCGACCTCTGTGGTGGACGGCCCCAAACCGAGCATTGAGAGCATGGATTCCGCTAAAATAGCCGTTGAAGTTTGCAAAATTAACGCCATAACAACGTAACTTGCCACATATGGCAAAATATCGTTCAAAATGATACGTGGCATACTATGCCCAGAAAGTTTGGACAAACTCACGTGGTCTCGGTTGCGGAGCGACAGCACTTGCGACCGCACCGAGCGGCAAGTCCAGGGCCATGCGGTTAAACCGATTACGATTGCCACAATTTCCACGCTGCGCGCACCTGGGCTTAACGAGTTGGAAATCAAAATCAACAGGATAAATCCTGGAATAACCGTGAAAAGATTGGTTATGAACAAAACGGCATCGTCAATAAAGCCGCCAACATAGCCAGATACAAGTCCCAAAGTTAAGCCAATGCTGGTTGCGATTGCTCCTGCGATAAAGCCCAGCCGCAACGATACCAACACCGCCGAAAGCAGTTGCGTAAGCACATCTCGACCAAAATTATCCGTGCCGAGCGGCAAAACGAACGTATTGACGACATCGTTCACGTTGACAAAATCACGAGATTCAATGGCGTTTGCGGTATCTTCCACTAAGCCGTCCTCGGTACGAACCGCCAAAATTACGCCCTCTTCGCTAATTGCGATTTGCAAATCTTGATTAAATCGCACAAGTTGGTTGTGAGCCGCCAAAGTCATTCCCTGTATGCGAACATCTGGGTCATAGTAGGCGTTCCAAGCATCGATAAGAGTCGCCTCGTCTGCGGCGGCGAAACTGCCAGCCGCAAAACCGCCGTGTGTTTCCAAAAAGTCTATCATTAGGCTTTCCTGCGTTTCCGTTAGGACGTTCGCAACTCGGTTTTCTTCTACATTAAGCAACAAATACCGCCTGTTCCTGTTTTCAACCACGTCTTGCACATTGATATATCTGCCAGGCGGCGTAAATGCTTGACGAGTTACAAATTGCAATGGGCCAACAGGCGAAATTTGCGGATAAATTAACGCCGCCAAAAACAGCGACATAAAAATCACAAAGCCGACAAGAAATTTGGGCGTTGTGAACGCTTGTTTAATTTGTCGTAACATAAAAGCACCTCCTACGCCGTATCTTGCTGGGACGCTTTAATACGAGGGTCAACAAGCCCATATATTATTTCCACAGCCAAGTTGGCAAATAAAATCATAATTGTGATAAGCAGTGTGCTGGCGGAAATAAGCGGAAAATCTTGACTGCGGATTGCAGTTAGCAGGGTTGTGCCTATTCCTGGGTAGCTGAAAATGGTTTCTGCGACAATGTTGCCAGCAATCATGCCGCCGAGAGCGAAACACAGCCCAGTAATTTGCGGCAGCATTGCGTTGCGAAAAACGTAACCGACAATTTTGTGGTCTTTGATTCCCAAAAAGCGGCTATATTTCACGTAATCGGCGTTAAGTTCGTAAATGGACATTGACCGCATTCCGATTGCTTGCCCACCGATTGTGATAAGCACGACCGTCCAGAATGGTAGCTGATAATGCCGCAACAGCGACATAAAAAACTCCCAAGATAGAGCAGGTGTCATATCAAAGGCGAAGCCGCCGCCGACGGGCGCAACGCCGAGCGTAATCGCAAAAATCCACAGCATAACAATAGCCATGCCAAAGGCTGGAATACTGCTTATGAACATAAAAGTTGGCATTACGGCTTTATCAAAGCCACGGCGGATATAGGCGGAAATTGCGCCGAGTGTGTTTCCCAAAATCCAGCCAACGATAATAGCAGGAATTTGCAACGCAAGCGTCCAAACAATGGATTCTCGCAGAATGTCCGAAACTTGGCGAGGGTGCTGTGTAAAGGAAGTGCCTAAATCGCCTCGCAGTAAGTTTTGCACGTACATGGCAAATTGCACGGGCATTGGCTGGTCAAGCCCAAATCGCTCGATAAATTCCTGCTCCATAAGCTGAATAGCAGAGGCATCTGCCGCACCGCCGCCAACCGCACCAGCCACCATTGCGGCGATTGGGTCGCCAGGCATAAGCCGTGGCAAGAAAAAGTTTAACATTAGGGCTATCACGAAAGTTATGGCGTACCAGCCTAGTTTTGTTAGGTAATACTTTTTGTAGCCTTTCATTTTAACACTTCCTTTCACGTTGAGGAAAGAGCCAAAACCGTGGGCGCTGCCCACACCCGCCAAGGCTCTGCCCTGGACCCG
>WRKK01000123.1 GCA_009782245.1 Defluviitaleaceae bacterium
GGACGGTCGCCCCTACCTGACCGCCGTCAGGCGGGCGGTCGGCGTTTTTGTAGGGGCGACCGTCCTCGGTCGCCCGTTTATCCCCAAACCATTACGCCCGTTTATCCCCAAACCATTACGCCCGTTTTCCCTTAAATATACGCACCGCCCCAGTTTAATTTGAAAGGAGCAGCCGAATGATAACATTTACAAGCGTACAAGCAATTATAGAGTTAGCCGAGCAGGAGAAAACGACAATATCGGCGGTAACGTTGCGGCAGTCGGCGGAAGATGTGGAACGCTCCGAGTTGGATATATTGGCACAAATGCAAACTAGCCTAACAGTTATGAAACAGGCTATTACCGAGGGCTGTGCACCAGATGTTTCTTCTGTGAGTGGGCTTGTTAGCGATTGGGCTTATAAAGTTAAAAACCGAGTGGCTAACGGCAACAGCCTTTGCGGCGGATTTGTCGGCGAGGTTATTTATAACGCTTTGGCGGTTATGCAAGTAAACACCTGCATGGGACGAATCGTTGCCGCGCCAACAGCTGGCAGTTGTGGAATTTTGCCAGCTTGCCTTATCGCACTACAAAACCACCACGGCATTAGCGATGAGCAAATTATAAACGGCTTGCTAACCGCATCTGCAATAGGAATGGTAATAGCCAACAATGCGACTTTGTCGGGTGCGGAGGGCGGTTGCCAAGCAGAATGCGGCTCTGCTGCCGCAATGACCGCCGCCGCCATTACCGAAATAATGGGCGGAAACCCCACAATGTGCGGGGTCGCCGCCGCCCAGGCACTAAAATCCATTATGGGGCTAGTCTGCGATCCCGTTGCTGGCTTGGTGGAAGAACCTTGCGTTATTCGCAACGCAACATCGGCAACCATCGCACTAACCAGCGCCGAACTAGCTTTAGCAGACGTTCCCACCATTATCCCCATCGACGAAGTAATAAAAGCAATGGCAACAGTAGGCAAACAAATGCCAGCCAGCCTAAGAGAAACCGCAGACGGCGGCATTGCACAAACGCCAACAGGTCGCAAAATAATGCGGGGGTTGTATACTAAATGAACTTCAAAACCGTGGGCTCTGCCCACACCCGCCAAGGGCGCTGCCCCTGGACCCCGCAAGGAGCGCGCCCCTTGACCCGCTAATTTTTTTAATAATGTCAACGAAAATTGCGAATATTCTTTGAATTTTCATAGGGGCGGATATTTTCATATAAATCACAGGTAAAACAGGCAACTGCAAAGGCACTATCATCAACTTGCCACCAAAAAACATTAAGAAATTTAGCGGGTCAAGGGGCGCGCTCCTTGCGGGGTCCAGGGGCAGCGCCCTTGGCGGGTGTGGGCAGAGCCCACGGTTTTGCAGTTGTTTGAAAACGGAGGTAAAAAAATGGCAATAGCAGCAGTACAGCAGGGCAAAATAATTCCTAAATCGTTTGCGCCGATACAGCATTTGCCAGGTTCTAAAATGATTGATGCGGACGATAAATTGTTGGGTGCAGAGCAGGTTAAATGGCTAACGCAACGCCGCCGCACTAATGCCGATATGGTAATAGTTACCGAAAAAACAGACGGCATGAACGCCGCCGTTTTGCTTCGGGACGGGCTTTTGTATCCGCTAATAAGAAAGGGCTACGATTGCCGTGCAAACCCACTATTTTGGATAAACGAGTTTGCCACATTCGTGGAGAGAAACGAGCAGCGGTTTTTTGCCGTGCTAAAAGAGGGCGAACGGCTGTGCGGCGAATGGCTTATAAAAACTCATACGCTAAGCTATAAACTGCCCCACGAGCCGTTTGTCGCCTTTGACATTATCAAAGATGCCGCCAGATTGCCCTACCTAACCTTTCGAGAGCGAATTGCCAAAGGGAATTTTGTCGCCGCTGGGTTGGTGCATTTGGGCGAGGCTATTCCAACCGATGTTGCGTTAAAATTACTGGCAACAGGCTACCACGGCGCAGTCGGCGAGCCAGAAGGGCTAGTTTACCGCTATGAGGATTCCCGCAAAAGCTACATTTGTAGCGGAAAATACGTATCTAACCCGCTTATGGGCAACGATGAACTTTTTCATAGCAACGAAAACTTGTTTAATAAGTGGAAACATTACAAAAGGTAGCTAGTTCGCAGATGTTTCCGCTACTTTACAAAATTTTCCCCAATCGCCCAATCCGTGTTTTCGCCGCCGACTAACGCTAGGCTAACTTGCTCAATGTTGAAAACTTGTTCGCAAAGGTTGTAAAACATGGATAAATTTATTTGGTCAATTTTTTCTATAATGTCGTTGGCGGTGAGCAACCTATCTAGCATTAACTGGTTCCAGCCGATGCTGTTCATGTGGCTGGACGAACTTTCTAGGCTTAAAATGTAGTTGCTTTTTAGCTGTTCTTTTGTTTTGTCTAGCTGGGTTTGCGTGATTTTTTCGGTAAATAAGCGGCGTATTTCGGCAAAGGTTAATTCTAGCACGCTGCCTAATTGCTCGGGTGCTAGTGCCGCATATATCGATAAAAAGCCCGTCTCTATAAAAGATGCCGCATAGGAGTATATCGAATACGCTAAACCACGCTCTTCGCGGATTGTTTGGAATAACCGCGAACTCATTCCGCCGCCCAAAATTGTGTTAAGTGCCGCCATTGTGTACGATTCTTCAACACCCGCCGCAATGCCTGGAAAGCCCAAGGCAATATGCACCTGCTCTATATCTTTTTCTTTTGTGATAAATCCAGGTTTGTAGGTTTGTAGCGGCTGTTTGGTTGGTTCGATTGCAATAATAGCACCCCCTTTTTTTCTGTCAAATTTGGAAAAAACGGCGTTGATTTTTTCTATTGCACCGCATTGGGTTAAATTGCCAGCAACTGCAATAACTGTGCGGTCTGGCGTGTAGTTGTTTTGCACATATTGCTTGAATGCAGATTGGTTAAAAGTTTTTATTGTGTCCGCCGTGCCCAAAACTGTTTGCCCTAGCGTTCCGCCTTTGTACATAACTTGCTGTAGCATCGAATGCACCAAATCGTCGGGCGAATCCTCATACATATTTATTTCTTCGATAATCACGTTGCACTCTTTTTTTATGTCGTCCTCGGAAAATTGGGCGTTAAAAAACATATCGGATAAAACGTCCAAAGCTACGTCAAAATGGCTGTCTAAAGTGCGGGTGTAAAAACACGTGTATTCCTTGGTGGTGTAGGCGTTTGCTTGCCCGCCTATTTCGTCCATTTCGTCGGCTATTTCTTTTGCGGTGCGGTTGGCTGTTCCCTTAAAAAGCATATGCTCAATAAAATGGGATATGCCGTTTGTAGCAGCGTCCTCGTTCCGAGAGCCGTTTTTTACCCAAATTCCAAACGATACCGAACGCACAAACGGCATATCCACCATAACAACCCGCAACCCGTTATCTAGCTGAATTACTGTCGGTTTATTGGTCAATTTTTGTTGCCTACTTTCTTTTTTTGATTTTTTTGATTTTTTCTGATTTTTTTGTGTTTTTGAGATATTTTCGGGGCATTTTCGGGACATCTAAAAAGATAAATCCGCAACCATTTTTTCTATTAAAGCGTCGATTTCTGGTTGCGATAAAATATCCCCGCTGCCTGTGGTTGCAATGGATTGTTCGGCTTGCCGATGCCCTGGTGCAACGAAAAATTCCCGTTCTTTTCGGGTATCCAAAATGGCGGTTTTCCAGCCCAAATTTGCCGCCAAAGAGTTCCTAAACTGGATTATTGCGGCGGAATCCTCGCTTTTTGCCAGCAAGCGGACTCTAACGGGTTTGTAGCTATCGTTGTAAGACACCAGCCAAATGCCGTCTTTAACGTATTCAGGAAACTCCCCCAGCCCTTGAATCTCTTTTTCATGCACTAGTTGCACCTGCTGCGTAGATTTGCGATATTTTAGCAACCGTGGAACAATAATCGGTTCGGCGGATTTTTTGGGCAAAAGTTCGTTTTGAAAATCAAAATCTTTGCCAACCACCTTAAAAATAACGCCGCCCGTGTTTTCCTTGTTCAGTTTTCTTTGCATTTTCCTTAAAAAATTCTCGTTATTGCTAGATGCTTTCAAAAAGCCGTAAGCCATGCCCGTAAACTGGCGTTCTTTTTGCGAATCGTAAATAATGCGAATGGTTTCAACCTCTTCGTACAAAACAAAATCGGAATCCACTCTGCTCAACATATCTGAAACAGGCTCGTAGGGCTGTCCAGAGTAATTTATTGTGTATGACATTTTTTGCCTCCTTTTTGCTCGTTTTCACTAAATTAGACAAATAGACAAAGCAACGTTTCGCAACCTTGTATTTCCATTATACTACCTCGTTGCAAATAAAGCAATTTTTCCTCTTTACAGCAAAAAAAATTTGTTGTATAATTTCAGTATTGCGAAAATAAATCGGAATAAATCAAAATAAATCAAAAAAATCAGATAGGAAAAACCCATGCAAAAAGACAAAATAATTATAAAGGGTGCGCGCGAAAATAATCTTAAAAATATTGATTTGGAAATTCCGCGCAACCAGCTTATTGTATTTACTGGAATGAGCGGCAGCGGCAAATCGTCGCTTGCCTTTGACACAATTTA
>WRKK01000124.1 GCA_009782245.1 Defluviitaleaceae bacterium
ATATATATATATATATACTGGATATGTTGGCTTAATAATTTTGCTCCAAATTGCTCCAAATTGCTTGCAAAAAAATTTTGTTTGCCCTCTGCCAAAAATTATGCTATAATGTCCAAAACCTCAAAAAGGAGATTTTATTATGAAAAATATAGCACTAACTTTTGACGATGGGCCAGACAAGTTCACAGACCGTATTTTAGACTTGTTGCAAAAATACAACTTCAAGGCAACTTTTTTTGTGCAAGGCAACAAAATAGCAAGCCAGCCAGAAACCGTTATAAAAGCGGCAAAACTAGGCAACGAAATAGGCAACCACACGTGGACTCACGCTAGAATATCCGAACTTTCCGCCGAAGATGCCGAAAAAGAGTTGCGGCAATCGCACAATGAAATAAAAGCCGCCATCGGGCAGCCGCCAGTAATTATGCGTCCCACTTTTGGCGATGCCCGCGAACCGTTGCCATCCATTGCTAGAAATTTTGGCTACCCGCTAATAAACTGGACGGTAGACCCAATGGATTGGGAAGAAAACTCAACCGCCGAACGCATTTTTAGCACAATAACCGCCGCCCTAAAAGCGGGCGATATTATCCTGTTGCACGACCCGCAACCCGCCACCGCACAAGCAATAGAGCAACTTATCCCCTGGTTTGCCGAAAATGGCTTTAACTTAGTAACGGTATCGGAACTATTGCCAGAATTTTTTGAACCGCCGCAACCTGGCAAATTATACGGCACAACCGTAGTATAGGAGCAAAAACGATGAAACAAAAAGCATTGCAAACGCTAGAATATTACAAAATAATTGAACTGCTAACATTGTGCGCCGTTTCACGAATGGGCAAAAACAAGGCAACAGCCCTCGAGCCGCTTACCAATCTGCAAGAAATTCAGCAAGCCCAACAGGAAACCGCCGAGGCACTTTCGCTTATATTGCGAAAAGGTAGCATTCCCTTGGGCGGAATACGGGATATTGGGGCTAGTATTCAACGGGCGGCGGCTGGCGGTATGCTTTCCATTGAAGAATTGCTCCATGTAGGCGACTTTTTGTACGTTTGCGGCAAAATTCAGGAGTATGGTCGTGCGGACGAAAGGCAAAACCCGCAAAACGACCTGTATCAATCTACCGAAACGCTGCAACCGCTATTTGACGGCGTTATCACGGTGGAAACGCTGGAAAACGAACTTAAACGCTGCATACTAAACAGCCAAGAACTAGCCGATTCCGCCAGCGCCGAACTTGCCAGCATTCGCCGCAATATCCGCTCCGCCAACGACCGTATCCGCGACCATCTTAACAAGGTAATACAATCGGCGGAATACAAAAATATGCTGCAAGATCCCATTGTTACAATACGCAACGACCGCTATTGTGTGCCAGTAAAATCGGAATACCGCGCCAGTTTTCAGGGAATGATTCACGATCAATCGGCATCGGGTGCAACGCTGTTTATCGAGCCCGCCAGCGTTGTGCAGCTTAACAACAAAATAAAGGAACTGTTTTTTGCAGAACGCAAAGAAATCGAGCGGATTTTGTTCAAATTAACGGGCTTTGTGGCAAATAACGCCGAAATTTTAACCGCCAACACGGAAATTTTAACTAAACTAGATTTCATTTTCGCTAAAGGCGAACTGGCTTTGCACATGAACGCAACCCGCCCAATTTTCAACCTTGACGGCTATGTCAACATAAAAAAAGGGCGACACCCGCTAATTGCCGCCGATAAAGTTGTGCCAACCGATATTTATTTGGGCAAAGATTTTACAACGTTGCTAATCACAGGCCCAAACACGGGCGGCAAAACTGTTTCGCTAAAAACGCTGGGTTTGCTTAATTTGATGGGACAAGCGGGCTTGCACATTCCCGCCTTTGACAACTCGGAACTGGCTATATTTAGCAACGTTTTCGCCGACATTGGCGACGAACAGAGCATCGAACAAAGTCTTAGCACGTTCTCTTCGCACATGAAAAATATCGTTGACATTATTGCTATTTTGGCAAATTTACCCGATAATCCACAAGAAAATTCGCTGGTTTTGCTGGACGAACTGGGCGCGGGCACAGACCCCACCGAGGGCGCGGCGCTGGCAATAGCAATTTTGCAATATCTGCACGATCGCCAAATACGCACGGTTGTTACCACGCATTACAGCGAGCTAAAAGTGTACGCAATAAGCACGCCCAACGTGGAAAACGCAAGTTGCGAGTTTAACGTTGAAACCTTGCAGCCAACTTACAAATTGCTGATTGGTATTCCTGGCAAAAGTAACGCTTTCGCCATATCAAGCCGTTTGGGCTTGCCAGACCACATTATCGCACACGCAAAAAATGCACTAACCAACGAAAATATCCGCTTCGAGGACATGATAACCGATTTGGAAATTAGCAAAAAAACCGTCCTGCTAGAAAAAGACCGTGCCGAGCAATATCGCCGTGAGGCGGAAACCCTGCGGCTGAATTTGGAAAAACAACAGGAAAAGCTGAAAAATCAACGTGAAAAAATTCTGGCAGACGCACGAACAGAAGCGTTGCAAATGCTGAAAAACACAAAAAAACAATCGGATCAAATGTACAAAAATTTCCAGCGGGAACTACGCAACGCCGCCAGCCAGCGGGATTTGGACACATCAAGGCAAGCGGCAAACGATAACATCGCCGCAATGCACCAAAATTTAGGGCTGGATAACGTTAGCGAAAAGGACGAAAAAGACCTGCAACCGCTACCAGAAAACGTGAAAATAGGCGACAAGGTTTTTGTACACTCGCTAAGCCAAACAGGCACATTGGTAACATTGCCCGATAGCACCGCAACCGCAACCGTACAGGTTGGCATAATGAAAATAAAAATATCCACCAAAGATTTATCGTTGGATAAAACCGCCCAAAAATCTAGCAAGCCGAAAATTCCGCAACCAACGGTTTCAACAGGCGTAAAATCGGGCAAAGCTAAATTTATTTCGCCCGAGATTGACCTGCGTGGAATGTTAGCACAAGAGGGCACAGAACGTGCCGAAAAATATCTCGACGATGCCTATTTGGCAAGCCTTGCCAGAGTTACGTTGATTCACGGCAAAGGGACGGGCGTGTTAAGAACGGCGATTCACGCCAAACTAAAAAAACACCCCTACGTAAAAGGCTTTAGATTAGGCACTTTTGGCGAGGGCGAAGACGGCGTTACTATTGTTGAATTGTTGTAAAACGCAAAACGTAAAACGCAAAAACGTAAAAATGTAAAATAGAAAATAGGAGGCATATTCTAATGCAGCCGATAAAATTAGGAAATTTGAACTTAACCAGCAACGTGTTTTTAGCACCGATGGCGGGTATAACCGACAAATCATTTAGGCAACTTTGCCGAGAAAACGGGGCAAATTTAGCGTTTTCGGAAATGGTTAGTGCGAAAAGCATACAGTACAAAAACGAAAACACGCAAAAATTATTGGATAAATACGAAAACGAACAACCGTACGCCGTTCAGCTTTTTGGCAGAGAACCCGAAACGCTGGCAAACGTGGCAAAAACTTTAACCGCCGATATTATCGATATAAACATGGGTTGCCCCGCACCAAAAATTGTTCGCAATGGCGAGGGCTGTGCATTAATGAACGAGCCTGTTTTGGCTGGCGAAATAATTTCTGCGGTAGTAAAGGCAGTAAACGTGCCAGTTACAGTAAAAATCCGCAAAGGCTTTAAGCAAAACAACGCCGTAGAAATCGCCAGAATCGCCGCAGAATCGGGTGCGTCAGCGGTTACTATTCACGGCCGCACCCGAGAGCAATTTTACAGCGGCATAGCCGATTGGGATATTATCGCCGAAGTTAAGCAAAGTGTGCGTATTCCCGTGGTAGCAAACGGCGATATAATTTCTTACGCCACCGCCCAAGAAGTAATAGACCACACAAACTGCGATGCAATTATGATAGGACGTGCCGCATTGGGCAACCCATGGATTTTTCAGGAAATATCACAAAATGCACCGCCGCCAACTTGGCAAGAACGCCTAAAAACAGCCCTGCAACATTGTCGCATGGTAATGCTGCACAAAGGCGAACATTTAGGTATGCTGGAAATGCGTAAACATATGTCTTGGTACATAAAAGGGCTACCCTCCGCCGCAAAAGTGCGTGTGCATATAAACCACGTTACTACATATTCCGAAATGGAAGAACTAATAAACAACTTATTACAATCAGCCAATTTGCCTAATTTATACGATTCTGACGATTCCAATTATCCGCCGCAATTCAGCTTTGCTAGTGTGTAGTAAATTTAGCCGCCTTACGCAAATTTTACACCAACCAAAAGCCAAACACAAACTCGCCTTTGCAAGGCTTATTTGTGTTTGGAAAATATCCTGCTTTTATGTTGTGCAGAAATATTGAAACGCACAAACTAAATCGGAATGGGAAAACGGGCGACCGTCCCCCCGTTCCGATTATCCGCCCGCATTTTTTGTTAAGTTGATTTACTAAAAAATCCATAAAAAAATTAGCGGGGTCAAGGGGACGCGTTCCCTTGCGGGTCCAGGGCAGCGCCCTGGCGGGTGTGGGCAGCCTGCCCGCCGGCAGGCGGG
>WRKK01000125.1 GCA_009782245.1 Defluviitaleaceae bacterium
AGGGGCGACCGTCCTCGGTCGCCCGTTTCCCCTAACCGTTTGCCCCCCCTCCCCCCACAAATGTGCAAAAAAAATTTTTTGACTTTTGCAATTTGCTGTGCTATAATTTTTCATGTTGGACTAAAAATATTTTTGTAAAGGGGATTGACAGCCATGCAAATTTGTGATATTATTGTGAGCAGAGCAGAGCAGAGCAGAGCAGAGCAGAGCAGAGCAGTAGCCTAATTTCTGCCTTTTTGTCAACCCTAAAAATCCTAACAACATATAAAAAGCAAGCCCCATTTTTCGCATTGCGAGAATGATTGGCTTGCTTTTTTGTTGTGCAAAATTATTTTGCATAGGAAAATCCGCCTAATCTTTGGAATATTTATCCGATAAGTCGTCCATAGTAGCCAAGCAATCGTTTTCAACGTAATCACGGACGGCGGCGGTAAATTCCAAAAATTGTTGGGCAAAATCCTTTGTGTATATGGAAACATCGCCAGCGTAGGGATAACGAGACTCGTTGTAGTATTTGCGGGAAAATTCTACCATACTTTTTAGATGCTTTTTCGGTGGAAAACGCTTGGATAAAACTCGCAACATTTTGATTACATTGTGCGAAGTTTCCAACTCGTCATCGCCGTGGTCAACTAGGTGCAACTTGGATTTCAAATATAATTCCGTTGCAAGGCACGATATATACACCGCATAGCGGTAACGTCCTATGTTTACTAAATCAATAGCAGTTTGCTCGGCTTCCCAAGCATTATCGTAAAAATCCACTTAAATCAACTCCATGCTTGTGTACTTGCTTTTGGACCATGCCAAAGCTGTCTATATATGTGTTAAATTTTTCTTCCGATTGCACCAAAATGTCCGTTTCAACGTCTTCGGAAGTGTAAGGCGGCAAGCAATGCCAACCTAATATTGCCTCTTCGTTGTCGGTTACTTCTCGGTTGGTAGTAACAAAAATATCAATATCACTAGATTTGCGGGTTGTACCTCTTGCACAACTGCCAAACAAAATTACCCTGCTGATAAACGGCAGGTTAGCGGCGGCGATGTTTGCCAAATATTCTGCTAAATAATCACGGTAGCGTTGCGGAATGTTTAGTTCTTCCATGGATTGGATTGTTCGCATAAAATAGTCCTCCTTGCTAAAATGTATCCAAATTATACCACCAACCACCAAAAAAGTCAAACAGAAAGGAAAATTACCATGAAACCAACAGCAATAATTTTCGGCATGGGAGCAACAGGGCAAAAAATCCTGCCGACCGTGCAACAAAAATTTGAAGTTATAGGCTACACAGACAACAATCCCAAGTTGACATCTTCGGAGAGTGGTTTTCCAGTTTACTCTCCAGCCCAGTTGCCAAGCCTAAACTTTGACGAAATAATAATCGGTTCTGTCCCTGGAATTGCAACCATACCAAAGCAACTTATAGAGATGGGCATTGACCGCCATAAAATTAACACAGATTACGTTGAAGACACAAACAAGCCACGATTAGCCTTTTTGCGAAATTTGGCGGAAATATTTGGCGAGAACCAAATAATCGGCAATGTTGCCGAGGGCGGCGTATTGCAAGGCGATTTTGCAAAAGAGATAAATGCTTTGTTTCCGCAAAAAACATTGTATCTCTTCGACACATTCGCAGGTTTTGACGAGCGAGATATTTCCGTTGAATTGAAAATGCAATATTCCGAAAAGTCCGCAGGTTACTACAATATAACCACCGAAGAGTTAGTGCTCTCCAAAATGCCGCACCCTGAAAATGTCGTAATAAAAAAAGGCTACTTTCCAGAAACCGCCGCAGGGCTAGAAAATGAGCAATTTTGTTTTGTCAACCTTGATTTTGATTTGTACAATCCAATTTTGGCAGGATTGGAATTTTTTGCACCACGCATGGTAACTGACGGAGTTATCCTAGTGCATGATTATTTTAACGATGTTTTTAGAGGAGCAAAACAGGCTGTAACGGAATTTGCCAATGCCGCCAACAAGCAGTATTTTCCCATTGGAGATGGGCTTAGCGTTGGGTTTATGTTTTAGGTAACAAAATAAGGCAAAAGTGCCGCTAGTGGCATTTGCTAGAACGGCATAATTGGGTTAAAGGTTGCTTTTTAGGGAAAGTATATCTTCATCAGACAGCTTGGTAAGCTCCATGATTTCAGTTATAGGGTAATTTTTTTCAAGTAATCTTATTGCTATTTCGGTGGCTTCTTCAACTCGCCCCTTGGCAAGCCCTTCTACAAGACCCTCGTCCCTAGCCCCTTGCATTTCGCCAGCATACTGCATCATAGATTGCTGCCAATCCGAATACTTCTTCCGCTCCGTGGGACTGGCGGAAAAATAATCAAAGCGGTCGCAAAACTGCTGAAAGCCCTCGTCATATTTGGCGAATGTTTGTAACTCTGGTTGCATTTTAAGCACCTACCAAATTGGCTCTTAGGGAAAGTATAGTTTCAATCGGTAAATCAGTAGCTTGGATAATGTTATCAATGGGTAAATCCATTAACAATAACTTCATAGCAATCTCCTTAGCCTTTTCTTCCCTAGCCCCTTGCAACTCGCCAGCTTGCCGCATAAAAGCCAACCGCCAATTAGCATACTTATCTCTCTCCATGGGATTGGCGGAAAAATAATCAAAGCGGTCGCAAAACTGCTGAAAGCCCTCGTCATATTTGGCGAATGTTTGTAACTCTGGTTGCATTTTAAGCACCTCCTCGATGGTTTTGCCCTGCGTGTGGGCGGTGTATAATGCGTAACACCAACAATATAAGCCGTCCTCAAAATTGGGCGTAATATCTGGCACGGCTGGCAACTGGATATTGTACACACTAAAATTATTTATCGCAACCTCTTGCGGCGGCTTGGTGTACAGGATTTTAACTGGCTGTACTAACTCATTGCTTTTTGAGCGGATTTTATACGCCAACAAGTTAATTGAAATTATTCTTGGCATATTTGCCGCCAGTTCTCGGTGCGAATCGCCCTTGCGTGATGTGTTGACAAATTTGTACGAGGCTCCAAACAAGTTGCGTTGCAAAATGGTTGGGTCTGGATTTATTTGTACCTCAATACAATGTCTCAACTTTTTTGGTATACTCAGCATCAACGTCTATCCTGCAACCACGCAAGAGTGGGTCATCGCTTGTATATTGCGGCGTTACCTTTAATATTTTGCCGATTGTTTCGCCGTCCGTGGCTAATGTGTTGCGTATTAAGCTGTCCGCCGCCTTACCCGCAACTTCAACATTGGCGAAAATTCCGCTGATTACTGGATCGGCTAACGGCGACATTACGTCAGCATAAAAATGTGTCATAAACTTCACTCCTCACGATACTATTATAGCATTTATTAGCAAAAAATTAAACTATTTTGAAAGGAAAATTACCAGGCAAACCGCTTGCGGACATTCACGGAAAGCCCATGATTTGGTGGGTTTATCAGTAGGCGAAAAAAGTCGCTGAATTTGCCGATGTTATCGTTGCGACCGACAGCGAAAAAATCCTGCAAACTTGCGAAAATTTGGGAATGAAAGTCATAATGACCGCAAACACTCACGCAACAGGCACAGACCGAGTCGCCGAAGTTGCCGACAAAATTCCTGCCGATTGGTACATCAACGTGCAGGGCGATGAGCCAATCATCGAGCCGCAAACGATAAAAAGCGTTTTGCCCACCGAAACCGAAAAATCCCAAATAATTACCGTGAAAACCAAAATCTCAAACCCAACAGAAGTGCTGAATTTCAACGTTGTAAAGGCGATTACCAGCGAGGACGACCGTGCAATTTTCTTTACAAGAACCGCCGCGCCGTTCCCAAAATCTGGCGAAAATTACGCATATTACAAGCATTTGGGATTATACGCTTTCACACGAGATGCCCTGCTTTTCTTCAAAAATACTCCGCAAGGTGCGGTTGAAAAAATCGAGGAAATTGAATTGCTACGCTTTATTGAACACGGCTGGCACATTACAGGAAACACAGGCAAAAATGGCGGAAATGTAGCAGCAACTATACCAAGCAAACTACCAACTACAACAAGAAAAAGCCGCCCACCAAGCCACAAAAGCGGAATTGGAAACGGCACAAACCAAGCAAAACAAAGGCTTTTTCAGCAAATTTGGTAAATAAAAAAACTAGCCTGTCTGCTGGACGGGGCAGGTTAGGCGGGCGGACGCATTTTTGTAGGGGCGACCGTCCACCGGCGTACATTTAGGCTAAATCGGAATGGGAAAACGGGCGACCGACCCGCCTACGGACGGGCAGGGGACGGTCGTCCGTTTTGCCCCATTCGCCCGTTTTTCTAAAACAGCCCATTTTCAAGTCGTTCAAGTACACAACTTCAAATCTTCTCCGTAGCTTTTGCCAGCCAATCTCGCTCCTCTTGCGTAAGCAACGGCGACAACTTCTCAAAAACCTCCGCATGATAACCGTTCAAAAAATCCACCTCAATGTCAGTCAGCAAAGCCTTATCAATGGCGGCGGTATCTATTGGGCAAAACGATAATGTCTCAAACGCCAAAAATGTGCCAAATTCATTAGTAGCAACCTCGATTATTAGCAAGTCATTTTCCGTGCGAATGCCGTGTTTGCCTGGTTTGTA
>WRKK01000126.1 GCA_009782245.1 Defluviitaleaceae bacterium
CGAGGACGGTCGCCCCTACAAAAACGCCACCCGCCCGCCTGACGGCGCTCAGGTAGGGGCGACCGTCCTCGGTCGCCCGTCCGTCTAATCCCCAATATTTCAATAAAAGTGTATGCAGGTGGGGGTTGTCCACTATAGGGACGGATATTATCTAATTGTCATTAACTTAACCCTGAAAAAATTAGCGGGTCAAGGGGCGCGCTCCTTGCGGGGTGTGGGGCAGAGCCCCACGGTTTTAAGGTTGACTATTACGGGAGGATTGACTTATGAAAGCCGAATTTACCATTGACGAACTGAAAAAAAGCGTGAAAAATCCGTTTTACGAAAAACTGAACAGAAAAGCCGTCGTTTCTGTTCGGCACGAGGATTATGAAATATTTTCAAAAATTGCAAAGCAAAACGGCGAAAGGGTAACGCCCGAGGACATTATGCGGCGTTGCTTGGCGGATTATGCCCAAACTTTGAAAGAGAGTGATTGATTATGGACTACAAATCTCGCATAAGAAAAATTTGCATAGCGTTCGTGGTTATGCTAGTGGGACTTACGTTTTTTTCGCAAACTTTGGCGGATTTGCGTTTGCCGCGCGTTAGTTTGGCTTTTTTTGAGACGCAAGCCGTCGGGCCAGAGGCGACTTTGACGGGGATTGTCCGCCACGCCACTGTTAGCACCATTTTTGCACCCGTGGAGGGCACTATAATCGAGATTGCTCCGCTAGGCGACAGCGGCCCCGCCGAAACGGTGCTGTTTACCGTACATAGCGATTTTAGCCGCCTGCAAGAACTAATCGACCAAGCCAACCACGAGCAATACATGATTTCCCTGAACGTAACCAGGGTAAACCAGGAGATTGCACTAGAACAGCAACTTATGGCACAGGCAACGCAAGCACCGCCGCCGATTCTCATGCTTTCGCTGATGGAATACGATTTGCAACTGGAATCCAATGCACAGGCGATAGAACGCGCACAGGCAGATTTAGCCGAACAACAGCATCTGTTTGAACAGGGGCTTATTCCGTACGTTGCCGTGGCAGACCGAGAAACCACCGTCGCAATGCTGGAGCAAGCCCGCGAACAGCTGTATACTCGCCGCATTTTGGCGGTGGAAAACCACGCAATCCAGGTGGAGCAACAGCAGGAAGAACGGGAGCGAATAATCGCCCAACAGATACAATCCCACCAAGCCAGTATTTCTCGGCTAAATATGCAGTTGCTGGTACACGCCGCCGAAACGGAAAATGTGCAACAGCGGATAAATCAGCTGATTTTGCAAATGGCGGAGGGCGGTTTTATTGAGGTTTACGCCGAAACGCCGTACACGGTGCTGGAGATTATGCCAGGGCTGACGGTCGGCGCACGCGTGGCAGAGGGGCAGCCCGTTATGATAACCGCCGTGCAGGACAACAACTTTGTAATCGAGGCGGCGTTTGCGGCACAGCAGGATTTTATTTCGGTGGGCAGCAACGCCACAATAGAACTGACTGACAACACGATAAACGCCAGCGTACAGCGGATTTTTGCCCAACAGGGCGGATTAACGGCAGTAATGGAAGTAAACAGCCCGCTTTTGCTGTCTGGGCAAGCGTTGCGGGTAACTATTGCTGGCAACAGGAGCTTTTTTAGCATGGCTGTCCCGCGCAGTGCCTTGCGAGAGGACAATATGGGCTATTATATCATGTTTGTCGAGGCGGAAGAACGCCCGTTTGGCATGGATTATTTTGCGGAAACTTTTCGGGCGTTTAATGTGATTGCTCGTGATGACGATTTTGTGGCGCTGGGCATGAACCCGCCCATGCCGCCGCCCCCTGCCGCAACCGCCCCAATTATCGTCAATAGCGATCTCCCGATAACACAAGGCGACCGAGTACGACCAGTAGCTGGTGGTGATTTTATTGCGACTAGATAGCGAAAATGTGGAAAATACGGGCGTTGTGGACGTTGACGACAGCGAGAGTTTTGACGATTTTGACGAAACCGAAAATCCCGAAAAGCCTAGCAAAATCCGCCAATTTTTGAGGAAAATGGGCGGCGGTTTTATTGGAAATTTTAGCAGACTGGCGGAAAATTTGGGGGATTTATGGCGATTTAGAAGACGGTCAGCGGGTTCTGGGCTAACGATTAGCCCAAGCCGATTTTCGGTGTTTGTTGCGGTTAATATGTTGGTTGTGGTGGCGGCAATAGCGGCGGGAATTTACGTGCAACAGCTGGCTGGCGGGTATTTTTCGCAGAATGTGCTGTTTATCGCACCATTTACGGATATTGCCGACAGCGTAACCGAAAGCGTGGACACGGTGGTGTTGTCGGCGGGTGGCAGAATGGCAGTCAGCACCGCAATATTTACCGAGCCGAGTTATTTTAGTTTGCATTTTATGCAGTTTATCGCAGGTGCGCCGTGGCACGCAGACGATGTGCATACCGTCATTTTGAACGAACGGCTGGCGTGGTATTTGTTCGGCGCGCAGAACGTGGCGGGGCTAACGTTGCAGATAGGCGGCAATTTCTATCGCATATCGGGTGTAATCCGCCAAAACGCCACGGAATACATGGCGTGGTTGCCGCTCGCCGCCGCCGCCAATAGAAATTTGCCCGTAAATGCGGTATATTTGCAGATGCCGCCGAACAGCACCGTACTAGCGTTGAATTTGCCGCTCGCATTTTTCAGCATTGTGGACACAACCCGCTACATTGAAAGCATGGGCGTTCGGCATATGCTTTTACTGGCGATTGCCTTGGTTTTAAGCGGATTTTGGTGCGGCAAGCTGTTTTCCAAGGCGGCGAGCATTGTGTTGGTTGCGGCGGCTGTTTTTGTCGTAGGCGATATTTTGCAATGGTTGCCCAATTTGGCGGATCAACGGGTGTCCGTGTGGGCAGATTTGACGAATATTGGGATTATTCCAACGGATATGCACTTGGCGTACGGCTTGCGGCGGCTTGCGTGGCTTAACGATATTAGCAATTATTTGTGGCTGGCGGGTGCGGTCGGCGTTGGCAATTTGTGGGTTGGCGGCTGGGTTGTTGAGGTGTAATTTTTCCCGAAAATTTTTTCGCAAAAATATTTCACAAAAATATTGCAATTTCAAAAAATTTGTGATACAATGATACTCACAAATTGCAGTAGGGGCTAGTTTGCCGCTTTTTGGCGGATTTCCCCTATTAAAAGGAGTTGACAAACTTGCAAACTTTTTCCGCAATCATCACAGCCGCCAAAATCAAAGCCAAACGCCGCCGAGGCACCGCTTTTTTGTCGACCCTAAAAACAGGCGGCGAAAATATCCCGCCATAGCGGAATATTGGCGGAAATTAGCAGTATTATCCAGACCAAAAAGGAGGAATTATCGTGCAACTAAAATCAAACAAAGTGCGCATTATAGCTTGCTTGCTTGTGCTAGTAATGACAATTACAGTGGTTTCTCTTAATAACCCGTTCGGCGTTTTTGCCGATACGGAAGAACCCACATTTGAGGTTGCAACCGAAGATACAGCCGATTTTGAACTTGACTTTGGCGATTCGGGCGATTCGGGCGATTTTGACGAACCCGACAACAGCGACCATGGCGACAACGCCAACAATTTTGACAACAACGACAACGACAGTATCGGCGGCAACGACAACGACACCAACGACAGCAACGACAACAATCTCAACAACGAACCCGAACCCAACGAACCCAACGACACACCCGCCCCGCCCGAGACGGAAGTCAGCAACGTACCCGAAAGTCTCCCAGAAACAGGGGCAACCGACATACCCGACAGCCCAGAAACAGGGGCAAACAACATACCCGACAACATTTTCTCCCCCGAACCCGACAACGATTTACCCAACATAAACAACGTAGCCCCCGCAACCCCAGAAATGCCGCTGCTGCCAAGAGTCCCGCTTGGAACAAGGGACGCAGCAAACTTGACAGTTGCGGACATTACCAGTTTGAACCTTACCAGCAACGCCGCAGTGCAGTTTGTGGGCGATATGGTGTTATTTTCAACCTCGCCTGTTGCAAACGGCTTTGTGCAGGGCAACTTGGAATACGCCGTTGACTGGCAAGCCACGCAAAACGGGCGCGAAATTTTAAGCCACAGCACTTCTGGTACGCAAAGTGCCAACGTTGTGCGTTTTGTTGTGCTAGAGACGGGCGACTTGCTAGTTACCGCCACCGTGCAAGGCACAGGCATAACCGCAAGAGCAACCGTAGAAGTGCGGTCTAATGGCGATGACGAAAATTTGGGCGGAAGTTCAAACGAAAGTTCGGGCGAAAATTCAACCGAAAATTCAAGCGAAAACTTGAACACCCCCAATGTAACGCCAGCGGCAACCCCACCGCATTCGCCAGTAGCCCCAATAGAAACACTCCCGCCAGGGACGAGTGTTGCAAATACACCTATCCCGTCTGATTGGTGGTGGGACGGCAATACTTGGCGGCCTCCTGTAAACTGGAGCGGCGGCGATGGCTGGTGGTGGGACGGCAACACATGGCGACCACCCAACTGGAGCGGCGGCGATGGCTGGTGGTGGGACGGCGGCACTTGGCGACCCCCCAACTGGAATAGTGATTGGTGGTGGGACGGCGGCACTTGGCGACCCCCCAACTGGAATAGTGAT
>WRKK01000127.1 GCA_009782245.1 Defluviitaleaceae bacterium
AAGGTCGGACATCTTTTATAATTGCACATAGGTTGTCAACTATACAGCATTCTTCGTTGATAATGGTGGTTGATAAGGGGCGGATTGTTGAAAGTGGGAATCATTCGCAGTTGCTTGCTAAAGAAGGGGAGTATTATAAGTTGTTTATGTCGCAGTGGGTGGAGTGATAACACAAATTGCGAATTGCAAAGGGGCGGAAATTTCCGTCCCTTTTAGTTAAAATGTAAAATTCTATTTGCAAAATCGGCTCTGCGGTTGTGCGGATTTCGCCAATTTTGCAATGTTTTTACTGCATCTCGAATTACACAAATATCGTCATCTGAAAAATTAAATATATCTTGCAAAACTAATTTATCGCCTAATTCATAGGCTTTTTTTAAGTCGCCATTTTTAACCATTTTATTTAGTTCGTCAAATATTTTCGCAACCTTATTTTGTGGGATATTTTGTACAATGTCCAATTTATCAGCCTCGCCAGGAATTATAACAAAACTGCCGCCGCCCAACGAATGCACATTAAGTTCCAAAGACAGCAAAGTTAGGCTGTTATACCAACGGCACAAAAACTGTTTCGCCGAACCGTTTTTAAGATGTCCGCACAAAAGGCTGTTTGAAACTGCATATTTTCCAGCATTTATAATCATTTTGGGCGTGTCGCCAAACACCGATAATATCACATCGGGAAATTCTATGTTTGGCGTTATGTACCAAGGTTTGCGTTGCCGACATTTGTATTTTTCGTGTACGCCGAACTGCTCGCCCAGTTTTATGTAGCGTTCATCGGATTCTGTTATATTTTTTGGCACGTACAAATTGGATTTGCATTTTCCAAAATCAATTTCAAGTCCAATATCCGAGTTGATTTCCTTTGAATTTATTATTGCAGGAAACAAATTTTCCTTTGATAGTGCATATTGCACGACCAAATTAGCGTTTGGATGAAAATAATTTTTGTCCGCGGAAACGTATCCTATTTTGAATTTACAACTTTCAAATATTGGTGTAATTATTTGCTGCTCTTTTAAGGTTAGCAAAAAAGTTTTTTGAGATTGATTTAGAGTTTGAAAAACAAACGGCTTTTCGTTTGCAATTATTTCCGTTATTGGGATTTTGCTGCAAATTTTTGGGTCATTATTCGCAAAATCGTTGATTGTATCGTATATATTGTACTCAACGTGCTTTGTTGTTTTGCCCTTGTTTTCGGCAAAAAATATAATTGTTTCCACATCAACCGCAGGAAAAAAATCCTCATAAATGCGGTTTACTGTGATGTGCGAAAAATTATTAGCCAAAATATCCCATAAACTAAAGGCATATCGAACATAAGTAAGTTCGAACGGCAAAACAAATGCCAATCGACCGCCAATTTTTAGCGATTCAATAGCTTGCAAAACAAATGGAAACCACAAACTGGCGTTTTTAGTAGTTTTCATGCTGTATTTTTGCATAATTTTGTCAATATTTTTGTGTTGCTCTGCGGACAAATTTTTAATGCCGATATATGGCGGATTTCCTATAACAACGTCAAATTGGCTTGCAAAATTTAGCGAAAGAAAGTCTGCAAACATCGTATTTACGGTGCTAAAAAATTTTAATAAATTTGGCTTAATTTCTACAGCTGTAATTTTGGGCTGGAAATTTCCCAAGGTTTCGCAACGAGATACAGCATTTTCGATAAAAATACCATCGCCAAAAGAGGGTTCTAAAATATTTTCGTCCCCTGTTCTTACAGCCCAGTTTATCATGGTTTCGGCGATTTTATTTTGAGTATAAAACGAGCCAGTTTGCTTTTTTTCCTTTTTTGCTGTGTTTGTCATAATTATATCCCTTTTTATAGCGGTTTGCGGTCGTTGTAAGTGTTTAGTATGTCGTCAAAAAAAGTGTTTATGCTTAGCAACGGAATTGTTTCCATTAAAGTTGGTGGATTTGTTTCAAAGTCAACTTTAAGAAATGCGAAATGTTCGTATTTATCTTTGGTATCTCGCCAATCTTTTCTGCCTGTAATGCGTTCAAATAATTTTTCGGCACGGTTTAAGTTTACAGTTTCGGTTAATCCTGGTTTAATGGGATTTTTTGGCAAAAGGTAAACATACGCCAAAACCGCCATAGGAAATCTGTCGTGCAACGAAATGCAATCGCCAATTATTTCTTCATAGTATGTTAAAATGTTTTTGGAAATGGACGACATTTGGCTACGTATTCCTATTATTATTTGTGGACCGTTTATGTTCTCGATTACGGCAATATCAACATCTTTTGGTTTGTGAGAGCCGTATATTGTCGCCTCTTTAATAATTCGAAATTTGCTTGCATCTATTCCTATTTTTTCGAGTTCAGCAATACAAAAATCGTGCAATATGTTTATGAATGATTGGCTACGAACGGCTACTATTGGGTCTTTTAGGTATACGGCTTTCATTTTTTGTAGACATTCGATTAACATTTCTTGTTGCATAAAGTTTCCTCCTTTGTATTATAATATGTAGTCTAGCATAAAAAAGCAAATTTGTCAATTATTTTGCAAAGATATTTTCAGGGGATAATTTTGCAATAATGAGTACAATTAGATATTGTAAGAGTATCAGGAATTTCCAAAACCTAATAATCACTATAGAGGTTCATAATTTAATTTTACGCCGCTACTTTTATCTAATGTCATTTTGAACACAGGTATTGATTTGCTTTCACAAATACTGCAAATTTTCTCTTCATGGTATTTTTCCGTACTGTACCCAATATAAACTGCGGAAGGAGAAATAAATGATAATTTATCATGCTTTACATTATGTTCAAAATTATCGCTTATATCAATAATTCGCCATTCTTTTTCGTATTTCCAATCTAAACCTTTGCGAATAGTTGACTTTACACTAATCAATCCATCTATTGGGTTTACGGCGGTTTTGTCGCCTTTATCCTTGTTAAAGGAATATCTAAACCAATCTATCGCATCGTTAGTTATATCGTATCGTGCGTCATCATAAATAACGGGATATGGTATGGGAGACCTAAAGTTGCTTTTCATAAAAAATTCCGTTATGGCGTTTATTTTATATTCCACGGCAAAGCCACTACCTTTTTCGGCATAATGTGCCCACATTAAATTTGAGGTTATATCTTCTGTCAAACAAACTATTTTTCTAGTTTTGCCCAAATTTTCAAAAGTCTGCACGTATTCTTTGCTTATAGATATTTTTTTGGAGTAGCTCAAATTGTGTGGTGGAAGTATCTTAAATACAGCATTTAACAATTTTTCAATATTGATATAACACAAACTATCGTATACATCGTTAAAAGTGTCCGCAGCGGAGAACCACAAATGATTGTTTTCAAGTGCTTGAATATTGTCATCGGTTGCTCTTCTATATCTAAACAACGATTCGTTTTTTGGATAGCACATCGATATCAAACTAGCTAAAACAGCACCTTTATTTGCGTTGTCTGGAGTTACTCCAAGGTTATCTAAATTAAACGGCATTTGCGATTTTTCCATAAAGTTTCGATAATTAGCAAAATTTTCCGCTCTTGAATCTTGTTTTTTGTTCATGGCAAGCACTCCTTTTATTTTGGGCTAGATTAGTGGGTTTTGTTATTTATAGGTGGTCATTTTTATTTTAATTTAACGCTATCAAATTTGCTGTAAAGTAGAGTGTTAATTGCTGTAATATTGCTATATTGTGTTATCACCGTTATGGCAAAAGGTGCAAATAGATGCAGTTGCGATAATTTTTGTTGTTTGTGTATCTTAAATATAGCATATGTATTTTTATGTTGTCAAGGATATTTGAAAATTTTTATCAACCATAATTTTGAGGAAGTAACAGCGGCGGCGAAAGCAGTATGCGCACACGAGTTTATCATGGAAACGGAGAACGGCTACCAAACAGAGGTAAACGAGCGTGGCAGCAGGTTATCTGTTGGCGAGCGGCAACTTATCTCGTTTGCGAGGGCGTTGTTGGCGGATCCACGCATACTCATTCTGGACGAGGCAACCGCAAATATTGATACTCGCACAGAAAAGGCTCTGCAAGAGGGTTTGAATCGGCTGTTGAAAGGTCGGACATCTTTTATAATTGCACATAGATTGTCAACTATACAGCATTCTTCGTTGATAATGGTGGTTGACAAAGGGCGGATTGTTGAAAGTGGGAATCATTCGCAGTTGCTGGCTAGAGAAGGGGAGTATTATAAGTTGTTTATGTCACAGTGGGTGGAGTGAAAATTAAGTAAATGTAGTCAAAAAGCGAGCCTTTTGTGAATGGCTCGCTTTTTTATGAAATTATTCGTCCAATTCCAAGGAAAATTTAACTAAATGGCGAGTTCCTTGTAGGAATGTATTTGTTTGCAAAATGCTATTATTGTGAGATTTCGCCAAATTTTGCCTTGTATTCTTCTATTATTTTAGACATATTTAACATGGTGGAGTCTTTTTCCGCAAGGGCTTTGTCTTTTTCTTCAAGGGATTTCTCCTGCTCCGCATTGAGTTTCGTTAGTTCAGCAATCTTCTTATTTTTCCTATCATCACGCAAATAATACATATCAATCTCCTGTTGCCGCTTTTCGTACGCCATACGAGTAATTTTGTCCATGCTCATTTTTT
>WRKK01000128.1 GCA_009782245.1 Defluviitaleaceae bacterium
GGCACGCCGATTGGGCATGATAAGCAGTTTTATTTGGATATTCCCATTGTTACAATGACTTATGGGCAGGCTTTGATGATTTTGTGCTTGGCGGAGGGGTTGAAAGGTTGATTTTTGCGGTATTTTGGCGGAACGCAATTTTTATCAAGAAATTGTGCCGTTATTTTTCGGCGGAATAGCGGTTGATTTTGTTGCGGCATTATTAAAAATTTGTTGTTGCTGTTGCTGTTGCTCAATATCCAATATATATTTTTCGGATAATTGCAGCAGGTTGACAACATCACGTTTTGTCGCAACTAAATCAGTTCCGTATCTAGTTTGGGTTGCGTAGTCTATCAAAATTTTGCGGTTGTCCCAAATCCACTCTGGCGGCTCTAAATTGTTACTTTCCATTTGTTGAAACAATTTGTCTACATCGTGTACCCACAAAAATTCAATGCCCTCGCACTGCATTGCAAATTTCATCGCTTTTTCGATGGATTGTTGCGTGTGATACGCCACAATATCGTATTGCAATTCGTCCGTCAAAACGTACTCTAGCATGGATTTTGCGACAAACAAATCCGCTTTTGCTCTGTCCAGCAAGGTTTTATTTTTCATACAACATTACCCCCTCTTTTTGCACTCTCCAAGCAATTTCGCCAAAAAGAGAGGTTTTAGCTAAAAATTGGTCAAAATTGGTATATTCTATGAAATCGTAGTCTATATTTGCCATTTTTAGCGAATCCCGATAATTTTCTAAATTTTTCTCTGAATCACAAGTGCCGATAATGCAAACATCTAAATCCTTGAACCACAAGTGATTTAGGCGAACAGAACTTCCAAAAATAATAACATTAGTTACCCAATTTGGGATATTTTCAACTAAATGCTTGGCGACTTTTTGTTTATAAGGGTGTACATGAAAATAAGGATAACCAAAACTGTGAATATCCTTGAAAAACCACTTGTTTTTGTTCCAATCTAGCATCATGCTTTTGTCCTCCCATTTTGCCTTTATTTTTAGTTTAACATGGGATTTTGCGGCTGTCAAGGTTTTTATTTTTGGACGATAAAAGAGGTTGACAAAACTGTCAACCTCTTTTTCGTAAATTTATCCCTTAACTCCGCCAGAAATCATGCCGCCGATAATATGCTTCTGCAACGCCACAAATACCACAATAACAGGCACCATCGATATTGAAGACATCGCCAGCAAGCTGTTCCAGTCAACATTAAATTCGCCAGAATAATTTGCTAAAGCAAGCTGAATGGTATATAAATGGCGGCTTTGGATTACTAACATCGGCCACAAAAAGTCGTTCCACCGCCACATAAACGAGATTATGCACAGCACCGCAATTATCGGCTTGGCAATCGGCAACATCACTTGCAAGAAAATGCGAAACTCTGACGCACCGTCAATTCGTGCCGCCTCCATAAATTCGTCTGGAATTGTTTGGTAGTATTGTCGCACCAAAAACACCGAAGTTGGCGACGCAACCGCCGGAATAATTATCCCCCAAAGGCTGTTAAACAGGTTGGTTGCCACAATAACTTGAAATATCGGAATCATTATAACCTCCAAAGGAACCATCAAAGTTGCCAAAACCATTGCAAACAAGGCAGTTTGAAAGCGAAACCGATATTTTGCGAAAACATAGCCGCTCATAACGTTAATGACAACCGTGAAAGCGGTTGCAACCAACGTGGAAAACGTCGTATTGCCGAAATATTGCAGAAAATCGCCGCGTGCCATTGCATCAGAAAAGTTGGTTATTGTGGGATTTTGCGGTAGCAAAGTTGGCGGCCATGCAAACAGCTCTCCTGCTGGCTTAAACGCCGAAATCATTATCCACAATATCGGAAACAGGAACAAAACCGATAATAACGCCAAAATCACGTATAGCAAAATGCGAAGCACAAGTTGTTTGGTATCTCTAAATGCAGAATTTTCCTGGGATTTTTTTGTGCGTTTTGCACTAATTTGCATCTTGTTCACCTCCTCTGTTTAGTCGAAATTGCACAATCGTCAAAATTGCCAAAACTCCGAACAAAACAACCGCCATTGCCGATGCGTATCCCATTTGCAAGCGGCTGAAGCCTGTTTCGTGGATTTGCTGCACCATGAAACGAGTTGCTCCTGCGGGTCCACCGCCTGTCAACGCCAAAATTAACGGAAACGACCGCACAACTGTTACCGTGGAAAGCACCAAAACCAACAGCGACATAGGTCGCAAAAGCGGCAAAGTTATAAAAAAGAACTGTTGCCAAAAATTAGCACCGTCAATTTCCGCCGCCTCATAGTAGGTTTCCGAGATGGACTTCAGCCCAGCAATCAGCATTACCATATAATAGCCAGCCAGCGACCAAGTTGTTACAAACGCAATCGTGAACAACGCCATATTTGCGTTTGTAACCCACCGCACAGGCTCAAAGCCGAAACTAGTAATTACAAAATTGACAAGCCCAAAACTTTCGCCCAACAAAAATCGCCACGAAAGCCCAACAATTATGCTAGATACCATTGTTGGCCAATAGAAAATTGCACGAAACAGCCCAGCTGCCTTAATTTTGCGAGTTAGCATAATCGCAAGTGCCAACGAAGTTACATAAATGGAAGGCACTGTTATCGCCGTAAAAATCATTGTTCCGCTGAATGCGCGCGTAAAATTTCTGTCGTCAAGCAGTTGCGTGTAATTTGTCAACCCCAAAAATGCCATGGGATTTAGTCCGTCCCAACTGTGCAGAGAAATCCACACGCCGTTTAATGCTGGCCAAAACAGATACAGCGTGAAAATTATCATCATCGGCAACAGCATTAAATATGGAAACATCCTCATTTGTAAATTTTTCATAAAATTCTCCTTTCTGTAATTGTTAAAAATTATAAATAATCGTCAATTTTTTGACTATCTAATTTTCCCAAATACCCAAAAAATAGCACAATAGGCTTGAAAATCAAGCCTATTGTATTGTACAAATTGCCAGTTGCTGCTTAACTGTTAATGTCTGCCAACGACCGAGTTATTAAATCGTCCATCATTTCCAAATATTCCTCTACCGTCAAGATTCCAGCCAAAACTTCCGAAAGCCCCTCGCGCAGGTCAACGTTAATTAGGCCTGTAAACTCCTGAAAACCCCACTCCGCGCCAGGCTGCGAGCCAGATGCCGCCAAATCTGATGCGAAAATTCTGAAAAATTCCGCACCAAATTCATAATCAAGCATTTCGTTGCCCCGTATTTGCGAGATAAAGTTGTTCTCTAGCATAAAAATGGCGTTTATTTCGGGTTGAGAAATCCATTCTATAAAACGCGCGGCTTCCGCCTCAACGCCTGTTCCTTGCAGGGCTGCAATGTATTTTCCGCCAGGTACGCTTGAACGCCGCACGTCCATTGGAAGATACGTAAATCCCCATTCAAAATCGTCAATTTCTGCTATGTAATTCGCCAACATCCAACTTCCCGCAAAGTGCATTGCCACTTGCCCCGAACGGAACAGCAAGTTGGGATTGTCCGCACCAAGCCAAACGCTGGCTGGCAAAAAGCCGTCGTCGTGCAGTTCTTTGAAAAACGTTACTGCACGGTGCATTTCTGGCGTGTTGAAGTTAGATGCCGATAAATCGGGCGTTAGCATGGACGCACCCGCCTGATAAAATAGCGTGGAAAAGCGGTGCGAAGTGCGGTCAAACACCAAACCGTAGGTTACATCGCTGTTTGCGACAACTTGCTCCATTACGGCGCGCCATTCTTCCCAAGTCCAAATTTCGCTCTCGTTTTGCGGCACAGATACGCCCGCTTGCTCAAACGCCGTGCGGTTGTAAACTATCCCGTTTACGGTAACGTCTTTCGGTGCTGCCAACATACGCCCGTTAAACTCAAACCGCAAGCCGTCGTTGAAATTGTCGCCAAAATCCTCGCCGAGATATTCGTAAAGGTCAACAAGCCAGTTTTGGAAAGGCCCGAGATTGGTCAACCGTGCCAAAGCAGGCGGCATTCCGCCAATTATAAGGTTTCGCAAGCGGTCTTCCAAATCGTGAAACGGAACTTCGATCAATTCAAAAGTTACGTGCGGGTTGTCTTCACGGTACATTTCTGTCAACCGCAAAAATGAATCGCCCTCGTCAAAATCGTTAAACCACAGCACTTGCAGGTGTACAGCACCATTTTCTGCGGCTACCTGCCCCGATTGTTGTGCAGTTTGCCCAGTTTGTGCGGCTTGCCCTGCGGGCGTTTCTGCTCCTGCACACGCCGCCAAAGCGGCAGTTGTTAGTAAAATGGCAATAATTGCCAAAAATTTTGTTAATTTTTTCATAAATAAGCTCCTTTTTCATTAAATTTTTGCTAGATTTTGTAGCATATTTACATAATACAGTTATTTTACACAAAAAAATAACAATAAATTCACAAAAAACTATGGATTATTGCTATTTTACATTTTAGTCGGATTGTTTTGTGTACTGTTTCGGAGTAATCCCGCAATTCTTCTTGAAAACCGAGATAAAATGGCTGTCGCTGGAATACGACAATTTCAGCGAAACCTCCGCCACGGAATAACCGCCATTTAGCAAGGTTTTGGCGAGTTCGATTTTTTTGTGCGTTATGTATGCCGCCAAGCTGAATC
>WRKK01000129.1 GCA_009782245.1 Defluviitaleaceae bacterium
CGGTAATTTTAACCTTGGAACAGCCGAAACTGACGGAATACATAAGCGAATCCATTACATTTAAGCCGATAATAATCTGCCTAAAAGAAAGAGACGCTGACGAGGCGCTACAAAACCTGCAAGCCCAGCTAAAAAAAGGCGAGCCGATAAACGAACTAGAACTAATATACTTGCCGCTATACAACAGCAAAAGCGGCAAAACAAGGCTAGATTTAGCCATAAATGCGGTTAGCCTAACCGACAAGATTTCGCAAAAAAAGCTGCAAAACAAACTGCAAGGAATGTTGCTAATGCAACTAGTAAACTATTTAACCAAAAATGAAATGAAAAAATTATTGGAGGAATGTGCTATGATTTTAGAGGGAAAACCTGCCCTGGAGGCTTTTGAAGAATTTTTTGGAGAAAAGTATAAGTCCGAGGGTATTGCGATAGGTACTGCAATAGGGTTAGCACAAGGTGCTACACAAATTGCAGTTGAAATGCTAAAAGATGGAATGAACGTACAAAAAATTTCCAGCCTAATTAACAAGCCCATCGAATGGGTGCAAGAACTACAAGCCAAACTATCCGAAACGCCGCAATAAAAACCAACACAAAAACAAACAAACCGCCCACCAAAAGGCGAGCGGCTGTTTTTGTTGTGCTATTTTGCAGAGAGTGCGGGTTTATTGCTGGCGTACCCAGTCCGCTGGGCGGCCGATTACGTTGTCAACGTGGTCTACTGGCGACCAGTCGGTTATTTGGTTGCCGCTCAAATTTACCGATTCCAAATTAGCTAATCCTGCAAGTAACGATATATCTGATATTTGATTGTGTGCCAAATTTAATATTGTCAAATTGGTAAGCCCTGCAATGGGTGTTAAGTCTGTTACTTCACTAATGACTAAAGTTAGGAATCTCAAATTGGGCAACCCCGCCAATGCGGAAATATCTTCCAAAAAAGTTCCCTCAATATGCAACTCTTCTAAGGCAGTTAAATTGGCTAATGGTGCTAAATGAGTAATGTTATCCCTCAAAGTAAATGCAAACTCAAGTGCCCCCGCTCGTGCTACTGGATTATTTACCGCAGCACTTCCAAATAAAGCGTTTGCGGCTGAAGTTACCACGCTTTCCCAATCTCCAATTCTCAAATCGGTTAAATTTGTCATGTATTGTAATTCCACAATTCCTGTATCGTCGCTCATTTCCATCAACCAAAATTCGCTTACGGTTGCATCAAATTCGTTAAAAATACCATGTTCAGAATGTCCCAATCTGACGGTTTGCGGTGCTCCGTTTGTTGCCCCAACTGGCGTTACCACATCGCCCACCGCATAAGCAAAATAAGTTACGCCCTCGGTGGCTATCGTTTCGCCGTCCAAGGTGGCGGAAAATTCAAAAATAACCTCGCCGCCCGCTTGCAACGTGTTTGGCAACCTAAATACTCTGTCAATTACGAAAGTTTCCCCTGCGGGAACGTTAATTGTGCGTTGCCAGTTGATAGTGCCGCTTTGCACCACATTAAGACGGCTGGCTACTGCGTTTCCGTTGTTTGTTATGGATATGGTAAACTCCATATTTTGCCCAGGGGCAATTTGTACGCCACTTGGGGGTGTAACCGCCAAAATTACGTCTGTTTCGGCTATTCTTGTTCTTGCGGCTGTGCCGTGGAATCTGGGCTGGGCGGGGGTTGGCGTTGGAGTTACTGCGGGTGCGGGGGTTGCTGCAGGTGTAGCAGGAGCGGGTGTTGCTGTAGGTGCGGTGCTAGAATGTGCTATCCCTCTTACAAATTTTTGAGTTACAAGGGAACTTCCTCCCGCTTGGCTAAAGCCGACCCCCAAATGAGTATTGCGCGAATCCAATATATTTGCCCTGTGTCCAGCCGAGTTCATCCAAGCCTGCATGGTACTTTCTGGAGTGCTATTGAATGCTATGTTTTCAGCCGCAGCACCCGTAAATCCTGCCCTCTGCATTCTTTGCGAAAAGCTAGAGCCGTCCGAGCCTGTATGGCTAAAAAAATTATTTGTTGCCATATCTTCGCTATGCAATCGGGCAGCACTAGCCAAAGAATCGTCCCAAATTAGGGCAGGTACGCCATTGTTTGCACGCTCGATGTTTGTAAGTTCAAATATGCGGCGTTCAAACTCCTCGGCGGTGTACCCTGCAGCCGCACTAACCCCAACACTGCCTACAGTTGCCATAATAACAAGCATAACAACCAATTTGATTAAACTAAATTTCATGTTCGTTCTCCTTTTGCCCCAGTGGCGAGTTGGGGGCTTTTTAGAATTTTTCGCCCTTGCATTTAACTCATTCATTTAACTTGCTATTTGTTTGCCACATCACGGGAAAAGCCTGTATCTTCCCAACATACTAACAGCCTCCTCAACTCGGTTTATAGCCGAATCTCCCCAAGATGCGTTGTTGTTGTTTTGTGTGCTACCAAAAAAATGCAGACAAAAATGCTCGGAGGGTGCGTAGCGCCCAATCGATGCCGCCATGGATTGCCCACCAACCGTTACCAAAACTGGTGCACGATGGGCAAAAGTTCCCAAAAGTTGCTGATAGTGGTCGTTTATGCCGCGAACATCGGCGTGGTTGCCGTTCGCAATGCTCCGCGCCCGTACGGTGCGGCCTGTCGACAATTCCATTATCTGCATTTCTTGTGTGCCTAGTGTGCCGCGCAGGGTGTCCCAATGTATGCGAATGGGGTGCGTTTGCTGTGGCGTAAGGTTTGCAACGGTGCTTAATTGGACAAACTGCTCTAGTTGCGATAGGCTGTAATTCATGGGAACTAGCGGCGTTTGCTGAAAGTTGATAAGTCCCCAGCCGTCCCAAGTGTTGCCGCCCTGCGAAACAGCCGCAAAACCGTTAGGCAACACACGCAAATCGCCGTATTCAAACGGAATTATCGTCGCACCCGTCGCAGAAACCACCGCACCCATGCGTTCTTCCGCCAACTCGGAATCCCAGCGGCTTAGCGTAACAAAGGCATCTTGCACGTTGCCGATTCGCCTGTTCACAAAATCCACCGTTAAATTGCCGTCTGTGTCCATTATCCCCCAAAGATTGACCGTATTATTGGGCATTTGGCGGATTGTGCCGTTTGCGTTGCGGTTAAGCCCGTGAAAATCGCTGTCGGGATTGGGGATTGTTACGGGTGTTTCCACCGCAATAAGCCCGCCAGGTAGCGTTTGAATACGGTTGTGGACGATGTCAATAATTACGTTACCTTGTGCATCTACCACGCCCCAGCGGAGGTTGCTGTTGGCTAGATTTGGCTGATTAACTGGGTTTGCAGTAGGCGCACCAGGCACGATAAATATAACGGTTGTCGTTCTTCCGCTACGACCGATTCCCACATTGGTAAAATTTTCGTCAAGCAAAAGGCTTGTCGCTTGCAAAGAGTTTACCACAGCGTTGGCATTGTTCGCCCCAGTCGAAGAAAATCTGCCCGAGTTAGAATTTGGCGGCAAAGGGCGGTTTGCTCCTGCGTTGCCCAAGCGAGCAATGGCGGCTAAATCGGAATCCCAAGTTAGGGGCGATAATCCGTTGTTTGTGCGTTGTTGGTTGACAGCATCAAAAACTTGCCGCTCGAAGCCTGAATTTGGTGCGTTTCTAGCGTTGGTTGCGTTATTTGCATTGTTGGCAACGTTCGCATTATTGGCGGTAATTGGTGCTGTGGGCGGAGCAGGGCTTGCCACGGCAAACCGCCCATTGCCAAGGTTGACAGGCTCGGCGTGCGAGATAAACGGCATTATAACGTTTCCTCGGTGGTCGATAAAGCCCCACATTCCGTTGAATCTGGCTGGCAGCATTGGGTCTAGCGTTTCAAATAATATGCCGTTTTCACGAGTGCGATTCCAGATTGCTGTGATATGTTCGTAAACGAACGGCACAAGCAGGTTGCCGTGGTTGTCCACGATTCCCCAGTTGCCGAAATCGTCGCGCGAAACGTTGGCGTTGCTGGCGTTTATTGCGGGTTCGGTTGGCATAAAAAACGCTTGCGTTGGTAGTGCAAAAGCCGCCGCAATTACCGCCAAAGCCAGTGATAGTGCTAACTTTTTCATGTTTTTCTCCTTTACCCCACGGGCGAGGTGGGGATTTTTAGAATTTTTTTCGCCCTTACCATTGTATTATGATTTACGGGAAAAATTTCGTCAAGTAACACTTTTGTACAACTCGAAAATGTGGTATAATAAATCCAAACTAAAACGAAAGGACGTGTAACTATGTTATACAGTCAAGCAGAAATTATCAAACATCACCGCCAACTAAAGGGCTTAACCCAAGAGCAACTAGCAGAGGGCATTTGCAGCCGTATGCACATTGTCGGGGCGGAAACAGGCAGACGAAAGTTGAGTGCCTTTATTTTTAAGGACGTTTTGCAAAAATTGGATTTGAACCCCGCCGATTTTAATATTGGCATTGATTTAGAAGACGAGGAAATGATTTTCCTGCTGCAAGCGTTCCAAGACGTAAAAAGATACGTTGTAAACTGGGATAGAGCGGGTCTTTTGGAACTAAAAAAAACCTTGACAAATTCAAAATTTGTGCATACGAAAACCATAATCGAACGAACGAACGAACGAACGAACGAACGAACGAACGAACGAACGAACGAACGAACGAACGAACGAACGAACGAACGAACGA
>WRKK01000130.1 GCA_009782245.1 Defluviitaleaceae bacterium
CAGGCCGAACAGGCCGAACAGGCCGAACAGGCCGAACAGGCCGAACAGGCCGAACAGGCCGAACAGGCCGAACAGGCCTATTTTTTGGCGGAAAAATCCGACAAAATAACGAAATAGTGCCGAAAATCAAAGGAGGAACTATTATGTTCTGTACAAATTGCGGCAACCAAAACGCCGCCAACGCAAAATTTTGCAAAACCTGCGGAACTGCTGTAACGGGCAACTTTGCCCACCAGCCAACCGCCCAAAAACCCCTCAAGCCCGTAAACAAGGCTTTATTTGCGATTCCCGCCGTGGTGCTGGCGGTTGTGGTTGCGGGGGTTTTGTTGTTGCCTGGGTTTGGGAACGGCGAACCGACACCAATCGCACCAACCGCTCCAACCGCCGCCAATCCGTCAGACAGCCCCAACAACGCACCGCCCACGTCCCCGTCTCTCCAAGGCAGAGCGGCACAAGCCCAAATCGACACCGCCATCGCCGCCGTCGAGGATTTTTTACGACAACTTCATACCGACAGCTTTTTGTTGTGGGATTTTAACAGGAACGGTATTCCTAAAATTGTTGTGCTTGAATGGCCTACCGCCGATATGTATATGTTTAACGGGCAGGAATATGAGAGGGTTGCAGATTTTGACCTTTCTGATGCAGGAGTTTGGCTTATTCTTGCCGACGTAGACGGAAATATCATTTTTATGGATTCACGGATGGCGCAAGATGGTAGTTTCACATTTGAATTCAGCTATTTTGACATAATAACAAGGCAACCCGCAAGACCACTAGCGAGTGTCAGCGTTCACTTTATTGAAGAGATTGAAGATGTTACTCATTTTCAAATAATAACGCTAAGCCACTTAACAGGCGAGGAAACTACCGTACAGCGAGAGATTACCGAAGAGACTGGAGAAAGACTGTTTGAGGAGTTTGGCGAATCGTTTGATTATACGTTTTCTGGCATAGGATTGGCAGGAGCAGAAAATTGGGCATTACTTTCATCATTTTTTGACCTTAGCCCTACAAACGGCACTATGACCGTAGCAGATATGACATTATTTTTAGGCTACTCTATGCGGGAATTTGCACAGGAACTGTGGAGTGAAATTCAGCGTGCCACCGAACCCGCCGCCGCAGTAGCACCCGCAACCGTCAACCCGCTACCGCTGATTTCGGGTACTTATCAAGGCATGAGTCCTAACGGCTGGAATGGAGATATACGCCTTGACGTTGTGGTTGACATAACGGGGCGTATCGTGGATATTTTCATAACGGAAAGTAACGAAACTGTCAGTTTTGCCGACCCCGCCTTTAATCACCTTATCCCCGCCGTACTCGCCACACAATCTACAGGCATTGATATTTTCACGGGTGCAACATATACTTCAACCGCCTTTTTGGAAGCCGTTGAAGATGCACTTGTAAACAATGCGGGAATAACTTTGGCTGAACTGAGAGCAGGCCCGTAAAAGATGAGCAGTATCTAAATAAAAGCTAAGCAATGGGCAAACCCCAAGACATATTTTAGGAGGAACAAACATATTTTTTGCACAAACTGTAGCACACAACTCGCCGAAAACGCAAAATTTTACAAAATTTGCGGCACAGCCATTGCGATAAAATGCCGTTGTTCGTGAGTTGCGGCTAAACTCAGCAAAACAGCAAACTAAAAAAGCCTTTTGAACCCCAAAAGGCTTTTTACGACTTTCCCCGTCAATAATTCAAACTATAAAGCAAATCCGAATAAGACGGCAACGGCCAATGTTTTTTTGCGACAAGCGGCTCTATCGTGTCAACCACATTTCGCAGGGCTTGCATGGCGGGGAAGATTTTTTCGCTGCACAGCTTGCCATGCTCCAAAATGTCGGCGGGGGCGGGTGGGTCTAGCAAACTTTCCAGCATATCCAGCTTGCCCAGCAACTGCACGGACAGCTTGGCTATTTTTTGCAAAAAATATCTCTCCAGGGTATCGTCAAAAGTGCCGCCACTTTTTAGGTTGACAAGATTGGCAAGGTCGGTTTGGTAGGCTATGCAGGCGGGGATAATCAGCCGTTTGGTTATGTCAACCATGGTTAGCCCCTCCAGCGTTATCGTTTTGCAATACGTCTCCATCAAAATCTCGTAACGGGATTCTATCTCCGTTTCCGTAAAAACGGCGTGTTTTAGGAAAACTTCCTGCTGCGATACAAATTTCGGCAACGCCTGCACCGTGTTTTTTAGATTGGACAACCCTTGTTCTTCCGCCGTTTTCAGCCATTCGTCCGAGTAATTGTTGCCATTGAAAATAATGCGTTTGTGGACTTTTAGGGTGTTGCGGACGATGTAATTTAGTTCGGCGTTGAAACTTTTGGACGATTCCAGCGTGTCCGCAAAGCCTTTCAGCACCTCGGCGACGGCGGTGTTTAGCACAATGTTCGGGCCCGCCACCGAAAAAGTTGAGCCCAACATTCTAAACTCAAATTTGTTGCCCGTAAAGGCGAACGGCGATGTGCGGTTGCGGTCGGTGGTGTCCTTTTGGAAGTGCGGCAGCGCGTTTACGCCAATCTCCAAATGCTCCTGCTGCTTGCCTTTGTAGTCTTTGCCCAATTCTATTGCCTCCAAAATTTCCGCCAAATCGTCGCCGATAAAAATGGAGATAATCGCTGGCGGGGCCTCGTGTGCGCCCAAACGGTGGTCGTTGCCCGCGCTGGCACACGATACGCGCAAGAGGTCTTGATAATCGTCAACCGCTTTTATGACAGCCGCCAAAAACAGCAGAAATTGGGCGTTTTCAAACGGCGTTTCGCCTGGCTCTAAAATATTTGTGCCGCTATCGGTTGACAATGACCAATTATTGTGCTTGCCGCTGCCGTTCACGCCCTCAAACGGCTTTTCGTGCAGTAAACACGCCAAATTATGCTTTGTCGCCACCTTTTTCAGCAACTCCATTGTCAACTGGTTGTGGTCGCAAGCCACGTTGTTTGTGGCGAAAACTTGGGCAATCTCGTATTGTGCGGGGGCGGTTTCGTTGTGCTTGGTTTTTACGGGAACGCCCAATTTCCACAGTTCCTGCTCCACTTCCTGCATAAACGCCGCAACTCGGGGCTTTATGCTGCCAAAATAATGCTCCTCGGTGTCCTGATTGCGCGAGGGTGCAGCCCCAAAAAGAGTACGCCCCGTCAAAACAAGGTCGGGCCGCTTGTTGTAGACTTCTTTGTCAACCAAAAAATACTCCTGCTCTGGGCCAACGGTTGCCTGCACCCGTTTTGCGGTATCGTTGCCAAAAAGCCGCAAAATGCGTAACGCTTGCTTGTTGAGTGCGTCCATTGAACGCAAAAGCGGCGTTTTTTTGTCCAAGGATTCGCCGTTGTAGGCACAAAAAGCGGTGGGGATAAATAGCGTATTTTCCTTGACGAACGTGTAGGAAGTTGCGTCCCAGACGGTGTAGCCGCGGGCCTCGAAGGTGGAACGCAACCCGCCAGACGGGAAACTAGAGGCATCGGGTTCGCCATGCACAAGTGCCTCGCCCGAAAATTGCAATATAACTTTGCCGCCCACTTTCGGCGAGATAAAACTGTCGTGCTTTTCGGCGGTAAAGCCCGTCATTGGCTGAAACCAGTGGCAAAAGTGGGTCGCGCCCTTTTCCACAGCCCAATCTTTCATGGCGTTTGCGACAACGTTGGCAACGTCCAAGGTTAGCGGCGTTCCCAAAAACATCGTCTTTTTCAGGGCTTTGTATGTATCTTTTGGCAGCCGCGCCTCCATTACCGCCTCGTTGAAAACCATGCTGCCGAATATGTTTGTAATATCTATCAAAATTTTGTCTCCTTTTGTTGGGATTATGGTGATTGTAGCAATTTTTATTTTAGCATAACGGCGGGGGGAATGCAATGGGGGATTTGGGTGGGGGTGTAAAATAATATTACATCGGGCAAAATTTGTCAAGGTAAAACAAAAAAATCCCCAAACGAAAGGGGATTTTTCCATTGCTAATTTCCAAACTTCCCAAAACCCTAAAACAGCGAAAACACCGCCATAGCCCCAGCAAAAGCAATAGAGCCGCAGATTAAAAAATTTGCGTATCTAACCATCTTATAAAGTCAAATCCGTGCGGCATTCTCGCATTATGTGCAAGAAAAGCAGGGCTAAGGCGGGTGTTTGTGATATTGTTTGGGTTTTCTCTCCAAGACCATAATTCGCCGTTTTTTAATATTGCCAATGCCGCAAATCCCCCAAAACTGCCTATGCTAGGCCTTATGTACGCTACGTTGTCCATAACAAAAACGGGACTTAAATGATTTGTTGTAGTGCCGTCCCCTATTTGCCCAAGTCGGTTGTTGCCCCAAGCCCATAGTTTGCCGTTTGTTGTGATTGCATATGTATTTCTAATCATGCCACCATTGAAATATTCCAATGCAGGAGTTACACTTGCCACATTTTCCAATATTTTTGCGGGAGTGTTGCGGCTGCTTGTTGTGCCGTCCCCCAACTGCCCAGCACCGTTGTAGCCCCATGCGTACAAAACATTTTTGTTGGTTATCGCAAAAACAGAACCATGTAACGTTGTAAACGACCGCACATTTTTCATTACCAAAGCAGGGGTTATAAATTCTCCATTCTCAAAAACAGCATACAACGAGCCGTCCGCCGTTAATGCAAGAACAGTA
>WRKK01000131.1 GCA_009782245.1 Defluviitaleaceae bacterium
ATATATATATATATATACTGAGTACAAGTGCAAAACATTGCACAAATTTATCAGAAAGGTGGTTTTTATATGAAAAAAATCACTATTATTATCACTCTTTTAGCAAGTATGCTAATTATAGCGGCTTGCGGCGATAGCGGTAGCGGAACGCCAACTGCAGGCGGTGCAACAGGCGGTGCAGGCGATGCCCCTGTGGCAACCGAGGGCAGAACCCTTAGAGTATGGTCGTTCACGGACGAAGTGGAGCGGCACGAAGTTATTTTTAGAGGAATGCACCCAGACATCAACGTCGAGTTTGCTATAACCGACCTTGACGGCGGCGGCTATGAAGAATGGGTTTTAACAACCCTTGCCGCTGGCGGTGCGGCTGTTCCTGATGTAATTTATCTGGAGGCCGCCATTGTGCGTAGTTTTGTAGAGGGACCGTTTTTAATGGATTTATCCGATTTGTTGCCTTTGGCGGAAGCCCTCGAAACCTACCAATTTGTGCTAGATATTGGTACATATGACGGCGAAGCACGGGCGTTTTCGTGGCAAGCCACGCCTGGTGCTATGTTCTATCGCAGAAGTTTTGCCGAACAAATTTTCGGCACAGATGACCCTGATACTATCCAAAATTATTTTAGGGATATTCCCACAGCACTAGATTCCGCAAGGCGAATCCGTGACGAAAGCAACGGCTCGATGTTTTTCACAAATCACTTTGGTGCGTTTAATATGCCATTTAACGCCAACCGTAGCAATCCTTGGATAGTTGACAATAATATTTACGTTGACCCAATAATGCACGATTTTATCGATTTTGCCTATACCGTCCGCCACGAGGGGCTTGATGCACAGGTTAGTAACTGGTCGCCTGAATGGTTCTCGTCTATGTCGGATGAATTTACCGATATTGCGGGCAATCCTCTTAGTATTTTTTCATATATGTTGCCAACTTGGGGGCTTGCACACGTAATTTACGCCAATCACGGTCCGCATACTTTTGGCGATTGGGCTCTTATTCCTGGACCATTGCCCTATCAATGGGGCGGCACTTGGATTGGCGTACCTCGTGCGGCTAATAATCCCGATTTAGGGCGGCTTTTTGTTGAATCGCTGGCTCTTAACCCAGAATTTATGGCAAATTGGGCACTTGGCGTTTATACCCATGAATATTTGTTGCAAATTGACCCAACATTGCATTCTGGCGTATTTCAAGGCGGCGGCGACTTTGTCTCATCTGCGGCGGTTGTGCGTGATATTACCGACCAATTTGACGGCACAGAAATTTATCACTTCCTAGGTGGACAAAATCCTTACGAAATTTTCGGCGTGGCTGCTCCGTTGCTAGATTTAAGCCTGATACAAGCAGCGGATTCCACAATACAGGCGGCTTTTGGCGAGGCGGTCGATCTCTATGTTGATGGGCTTAATACTCGAGAAGAGGCTATGGCGTTCTTTGAACAGAATGTCCGAATGGCGATGCCTTGGCTTAACTAGGCGGTTTGTGTAGGGGCTGAAAATTCAGTCCCTACACAAAAATACAATAAAATGCAAGGAGGGTATTTTATGACCAAAAAAAAGTCCATAAGCAAGGATTATTGGGGATATATTTTCATAGCACCGTTTGTCATTATTTTTGTAGCATTTATTGCATATCCCATATATAACACGTTTTGGCTGGCTTTTACCGATTCCAATTTGACCGACCCAGGTATGCGTGGCGATTTTGTCGGATTTGCCAATTTTACGATGTTGTTTAATTCGGGAATGTTCCGCACGGCGGTTGGAAATACGTGGCTTATTTGGATGTTGAATTTTATCCCACAAATGATTTTGGCGTTGGTGCTGGCGGCAATTTTTAGCAGCACAACTTTCAAATTAAAGGGAACAGGCTTTTTTAAGGCAATGTATTATCTGCCAAATTTGATGATGCCCGTTACCATTGCGGCGTTGTTTAGTGCATATTTGAGCCTGCATGGGCCAATCAATCAGTTTTTAGTAACAACCACAGGAATAATGCCCGCCGCGCGAGATTTCCTAACGTTTATCACAGATACTCGTTTTACGGTGGTTTTCATACAAACCTGGTTGTGGTTTGGGCAAACGGCGATTGTGCTTGTTGCTGGCATGACATCAATATCTCCCACATTTTACGAATCTGCCATGATAGACGGAGCATCGCAGACGAAAATGTTTTTTTATATCACGTTGCCGCTGTTAAAGCCTGTTGTGCTGTTTGTGCTGATAACTAGCCTTGTGGGCGGCTTGGGAATGTTTGATATTCCAATGTTGCTAACTGGGCCACTCGGTGCACCGAGCAACTCAATCTTGACAATGAATATGTATATGAATAATCGGCGATCGTTTCCAGCTGGCATGATTGGCTCGGCAGCATCAGTTTCGGTTACATTATTCTTTATGTCAAGTTTTATTGCATTGATTTTATTTAGGATTTTCAGCGAATCCACTGACGAAAAAGATGCAAGAAAAGCCGCCAAAAGGGCAAAAAATGCAGGAGGTGCAAAATAATGCAAGCGACAAAAGTTAAACCAGTTGCCAGAACAGGCAATCCCAAGCAAATTATTACAAAGTGTTTGTGTTACGTATTTTTAGTAACGTTGTTTTTGATATGTTTTGTACCAGTTTATATGTTGCTGGTCAATGCGACCCGCTCAAATGCGGAGATTAACCGCACGTTCAGCTTGATTCCTGGCGGATATTTATTGCACAACTGGCAAATTATACAAAATTCTGGTATAAATATGCTATTGGGATTTAGAAACAGCGTAATAATCGCATTTAGCACAACATTCTTATCGATATATTTTTCGCTAATGACGGCATACGGAATAAATGTATACAATTTCAGGTTCAAAAGGCAGTTTTATGCACTAATTTTGATTATGGTGCTAGTGCCTGGACAGCTTTATTTGATAGGATTTTTTCAATATGTAAGTGCGTTGGGCTTGATAAACACGTTTTGGCCGTTGATAATTCCAGCAATAGCCGCACCAGGCACGGTTTTCTTTATGAAACAATATTTGGATGCGGCGTTAGTGCCAGAACTAATTCAAGCCGCTCGCATTGACGGTGCTAACGAGTTTTCCATTTTCAACAAAATAGCGTTGCCGCTCGCCGCACCAGGAGCGTTTACTTTTGCGATATTTACGTTTGTTGGCTCGTGGAATGCGTTTATGGCACCGCTATTCATATTGGGTGCAAGGCAAGATTTGCACACATTGCCGCTACTAATGAACAGAGTGCAAGCGGGTGGGCAAATTCCCGACCAAGGAGCGATTTATTTTGGAATGGCAGCCACTTTGATACCGATAATAATTATTTATGCAATCTTCTCAAAATATATTGTTAGCGGAGTTTCGTTGGGATCGGTTAAAGAGTAGAGTGCAGGGGAAAGCAAAAAAATTTGGAAATTTAGCACAGGAGCAGAGCGATTATTGTGCTTGCCTTGCTTCTGTGCTATTTTTTGATATTTTCGAAAAAATTTTCCCAACCCTCTAATATTATCCAAATTTCAGCCGAAATATATTATATAACCCTTTAACAACACCAAAAGGAGATAAACATGAACGGATTTGTATTCATACCAACCGCCCAAAACGGCGGAAATATATCAATCTTCAACCGCAACCGCCGAGAAACAGCCACTTTCACAGACGGCGATACCTTAACAGCCCTCTTCACTGCCCGTGAAAACGGCAGAGCAACCCTCCGCACCGCCGACGACTTCACTTTTAGCGTACCTGCCGACTCCATTCGTGGCGAGGTGGGCGATACGCTCCATTTTAAGGTGGTTAAACAGGATAAAAGCGGACTTGCCCTGCGGCAAATGTTCGCCTCTGTGCTGGATGCCAAGCAACAACGGGGCAACGCCAGCATTGACGATGTTCGCAATGTGGCGAAATCGCTGGAACAGCTGAACGAGGAAGAGGCTTATCGTAACGAGAATAATCGTGAAGAACAAGTCAAAGTGGCTCAAATTGTGGCACAAGTACGCCGCAGCCAGCAAAATATAGGCAACTCTGGGCAAGCTGCCGTTGCCGCTATTGCCGCAAGTGGGCTAGACCTGCACAAAATCAGCTTTTTCACCCTTAGCAACGTTATCCAAGAAATCGAAACCGACATAAATCTCAATATTCCTGAAAATATTCCCGAAAATATTGAAAATGCTGAAAACATCAAAAATGCCGAAAATACCGAAAATTCTAATATATCTGATGCACCAACGAAAAAGCCCACAAATACGCCTGTTTCGCCAAGCGTACCTGCTCCAAGCCCGCAGGAACTGCAAAATTTGCGGAATATGCCAATCGAAAATTTGCCAGATGCCGCCGTTGCTTATCTTCTGCGGTCTGGCAAGGAGATTACGCCAGAACGCATATATACTGCTCGCTACAGCACCGCCCACGAAACGCCGCTCGAACTTGTCGGCTGGGATTCGCTTGATAAGCAGATTGGGAAACGTTTTGAACGTGAGGGCATTGAAAATACCGCCAAAAACCTTGAAACGGCGCGGTTTTTGGTTGCCTATAATATCCCAATCGACCGCCGTAGCATGGAATACGCTACTTTGTTGCAATACTCCAAACCAAAGGCAACTGCAAATTATGATAACCATGAGCCGCCACATTTCTAAATTTTATTATACTTTTCCAAGGAATATTGGATAAATCGGCTT
>WRKK01000132.1 GCA_009782245.1 Defluviitaleaceae bacterium
CGAGGACGGTCGCCCCTACAATATGCGTCCCCGTAGGGGCGACCGTCCTCGGTCGCCCGTTTTCCCATTTTGACCCGCCCCTGCCCATTCGGTAGGCGGGTCGGTCGCCCATTTTCCCATTTCAACCCGCCCCTGCCCGTCCACTAATCCCATTCCACCACCAAACTACCAAAAATCTTCCCAACAACCGAAATCGGCAAAAGTAGCCGTATAACAGGGTTAAAAACCCGAACCCTATACAAACGCCGCTTTAATGGGATTTTTTGCTCCGCTAAAATAGTTTCCACGGTTTGCCAATCGCTCAATTTTTCATTTGGGTCAAATTTTTGGTTGGTTGATAAAATTTTGTCAACCAAAATTTGCTCCGCCATTTGGCGTGTGCTTAATGGTTGCCTATCTTGCGGGAAAAATACGCCGCTTTTTTGCATTGTTTTGTGGATAAACTCGCACAAGGTGCTGATATGCACAACGCTCCGCTGGTTGGGGTAATCTGGGAAAAACGGCATTATTTTTACTAGTTGCCGCAGTTTTGCGTAGTTTCCTGGGCAATTTTCGCCGTAAACCATCGGCGGCCGCAATATTGCTACCTTAAAAGTTTCGTCCGCCAAGCCTAAAAGCAGGTTTTCCGCCGCCAACTTGCTTTTGCCGTAATGCGTTTTGGGCGAAAGTGGCGTTTTTTTGTTGATAATTCCCGTGGTTAAGCCGTACACACTTATGGTTGACAAAAAGACAAAATGCCGCACTCCGCTTAATTTTGCCTGTTTTGCTAACTCGTATGTTAAATCTCGGTTGACTTTGTAGTATTCTTCGCTGTTTTGGGCGGTTTCTCGGCGGTGGACTAGTGCCGCTGTGTGCAAAATTACATCGTATTCCGCAAAATTTTCCCGTCGCCAAGATTCATCTCGTACACTTAACAATTTGCAAGTTGGTTGACATTCCTGCGTTTCCTGTTGCAACTTTTTCACATAATCGTAAAAAGCGGTCGCAATGTAGCCCGTTTTGCCTGTAATTAGTATCTTCATGGCTGCACGAAAATTATGACAACCATGTAGGCTGCATAAACCAGCACAAATGTAGCGCCCTCGAACCGCCCAATTTTGGCACGAAACGCAAACAGCAAAAATAACAAACTGCTTGCAATTAACACGCCCAAATCCACCACCAATGACGGATTTATCGCCAGCGGCATGACAACGCCCGTTAAACCAAGCACGAACAAAATATTGAAAATGTTCGAACCCACAACATTTCCGATTGCAATGTCGTTTTCGCCTTTTGCACAGGCAACCACCGAAGTTACCAGTTCTGGTAACGATGTCCCCATTGCGACTATTGTCAACCCAATAATCCGCTCTGATATTGCGAATGCTTGCGCAATGGCAACCGCATTTGTTACCGTAAGCTGTCCGCCAGCGACAATTAGAGCAATACCGATTATCGTGAAAAATATACTGTTTATCATGGGTTTGTGCTTTTCTTCGGCGGCGGGATTATCCGCAACCCTATGTTTTAAGGCGTTTCGCACAACTATGATTATATACACAATAAACGCCGCCAAAAAAATTGTACCGCCCCAGCGGGGAATCTCGTCAACGAAAAATATTGTCATAAGCAACAAAACGGCGGTCGCCGCAATAGAAAGCCACGTGTCTTTGGAAATTTCGGCAAAATGCACGGCGAGCGGTGCTACCAAAGCACTAAACCCCACAACAATCAACAAATTGAACAAATTAGAGCCAACCACGTTTCCCACGGCGATGTCCGTTGAACCGCTTAACGCCGCCGAAACGCTGACAACCGCCTCTGGTAGGCTTGTCCCCAATGCGACGATTGTCAACCCAATTATTATGCTCGGAATTTTCAAAATTTTCGCAATATTTACGCTTGCATCAACAAAAATGTCTGCACCTTTTATCAACAATACAAACCCCAAAATTAGCAACGCAAATTGCAGTAAAATTCCCATAAAACCACCCTTTAAGCCTGCAAAAATATGATAAAAACAAGATACGCCACGTACATTGCCAACATTGCCGCACCCTCAAGCCGCCCAACCTGCCTGCGAGTGAACGCAAACAGCATAAACACGGCACTACTGACAATCAACACGCCCAAATCTACCACAGAGGACATATTTATAGAAAGCGGCATAATTACCCCTGTCAACCCCAAAATAAATAGGATATTGAAGATGTTCGAGCCGACAACGTTCCCGATTGCGATGTCGTGTTCGCCTTTTGTGGCGGCAACTATCGATGTAATCAGCTCTGGCAGGGAAGTGCCGATTGCGACTATTGTCAACCCAATTACACGCTCCGAAATTTGCAAAGCGTAGGCAATATCGATTGCGTTTACCACCGTTAGCTGTCCACCGCCGATAATTAGGGCTATTCCGACCAAACTTAACAAAATGCTGATTGGCATTGATTTTGTTAAGTTTGTTTTTTTTGTTTTTTTTGTGGAATTGGGCGGTTCTTCCTCTTTTTCCTCTTCTTCCTCAATTTTTTCCCTGTCTCGCATTGCTTGCCGCACCGTTATAAGCAAGTACACCAAAAATACGGCAAGAAATCCAGCGGAAATCCATTGCGGAATGTAGTTGACAAAAACCAGCACCACCACCAGCAACGCAACCGCCGCACCAATAGAAATAATCGCATCGTTGCGAATTTCCTTAAAATGGACGGCAAGCGGCTTAATTAAGGCACTTAACCCCAAAACGCCAAGCAAGTTGAAAATATTAGAGCCGACAATATTTCCAATAGCGATGTCGGTAGAGCCGCCCACCGCCGCAGAAATGCTAACAACCGCCTCGGGCATACTTGTGCCAAAAGCGACAACAGTCAAGCCGATAACAATGCTCGGCACTTTGAGAATACGGGCAATGCTTACGCTGCCCTCAACGAAGATGTCTGCGCTCTTGATAAGTAGCACAAATCCAACGGCTAATAAAGCTAAATTTAGTAACACTTTGTTCCTCCTAAAGATACATTTATAGCCCGCTGCATAAACAAAAAGGCAAGACAAGGCTATATAAGCCAAAAGTCTTGCGCCGTAACTTGAAAGTCAAATTTACGTGCCGCACCCGGGTTTTCACCGTACTGACGAATGCGGCAATTTTGCACTACTCCCTCTCGGTAATTTTATTGTAGCATTGCGATTGGAATTTGTCAAGTGCAAAAAAATTTTATTTTCGCGCGCGTTTGTGGTACAATAAAATTAGGAGGCGATAATTATGGAAACTTATAAATTCGCGCAAGAAACGTACAATAAAATCGGGGTAAGCACCGATGCGGCTTTGGAAAAGTTGCAAAAAATCAGAATATCCGTGCATTGTTGGCAGGGGGACGATATAGCGGGCTTTATTTCCAACCAGCAATTAACAGGAGGAATCCAAGTAACGGGCGATTATCCAGGCGTTGCAACAACTCCGCAGGAATTACGAGCCGACCTAAAAAAGGCACTTTCGCTGGTTCCTGGCAAGCACAAACTAAATTTACACGCCATTTACGCAGAACTGGACGGCGATTCCCAAAAAATCGATGTTGACCAATTAGAGCCGAAACATTTTGAAAATTGGCTAAATTTTGCGAAAGAAAACGATTTAGGGCTGGATTTTAACCCAACATTCTTTTCGCACCCAAAAGCGGACGATGGCTTTACGTTAAGCAATGCGGACAAAAATATCCGCAACTTTTGGATAGAGCATGGCAAAAAATCCCGCAAAATAGCCAGTTATTTTGGCACAGAATTAGGGCAAACGGCGATAAATAATATATGGATTCCTGACGGTTTTAAGGATTTGCCCATTGACAGGCTTGCACCGCGCGAGCGACTTTTGCAGGCACTAAACGAGATTTTAGCCGAAAATTTGCCCAACATGGAAGATGCCGTTGAAAGCAAACTTTTCGGGATTGGGCAAGAAAGTTACACAGTCGGCTCTAACGAGTTTTACACGGCGTACGCCGCCAAAAACAATACATACTTGTGCCTAGATAGCGGACATTTTCACCCAACGGAAATGGTTAGCGATAAAATATCGGCGGTAAGCCTGTTTGTTAAGGGGATTTTGCTACACGTAAGCCGCCCCGTCCGCTGGGACAGCGACCACGTTGTAATTTTAACCGACGAAATTCAAGAAATAGCCAACGAGTTAGTTTTCAACCAGCTACTGGCAAAAACGGCTATCGGCTTAGATTTTTTTGACGCATCGATAAACCGCATAGCGGCGTGGGTTATTGGCATTCGTGCCACGTTAAAAGCGTTGTTACGGGCAATGTTAATGCCCCACGCAACTTTGCAAAAAGCCGAAACCGAGGGCGATTACACAACCAGGCTTGCTTTGCTGGAGGAAATGAAAACGTATCCGTTCGGCATTGTTTGGGATTATTATTGCGATATTAACGGGATTCCCAAGGATTGGCTGGGCGAGGTTAAGCTGTACGAGAAAGAGGTTTTGGCGAAACGGGGTTAAGGAAAAATGCAGGAACTGGCAAACGGGCAGGTAGGGGCGGTCGTCCCCGACCGCCCGTTTTTTTATTGCGTTAATATTGCGTTAAATTTGCCTGCAATCCCCCAAAAAACGCCGACCGTCCGCCTGATATAACATCGCAGGGGGAAACGGGCGACATCGCAGGGGGAAACGGGCGACATCGCAGGGGGAAACGGGCGACATCGCAGGGGGAAACGGGCAACATCGCAGGGGGAA
>WRKK01000133.1 GCA_009782245.1 Defluviitaleaceae bacterium
ATAAAATCTCATTGTGGGCTATATTTGGCGGCTGTCGGCGGTGCAGGTGCGTTAATTGCCCAATGTGTGCAAAAATCTGAAATTATCGCCTTTGCAGATTTAAGTGCAGAGGCGGTATATCGTTTGACGGTAGAAAATATGCCGCTTGTTGTGGCTGTTGATTGCTTTGGTGGGAATATTTACGAACGTGGGGAATAAGAACCTGTATTAAATACCGTTAAAATGCCAATTTGGGGATTTTGTAGTCCAGCCGTAGGGGCGGATACTTAAGGGAAAACGGGCGACCGTCCACCTGCGTACGCTTTTATTAAAACATTGGGGATTAGACGGACGGGCGACCGAGGACGGTCGCCCCTACGGTCGGCACTATTGTAGGGGCGACCGTCCCCTGCCCGTCCGGCAGGCGGGTCGGTCGCCCGTTTTCCCATTCCGATCTAGCTTATGTTATTTTGCCGTTTGGTCAGCCAAAAAAAGCCGCTTATTTTATAGGCGGCTTTTTGATGTTGCCTATTGCTTTAATAAAACTTCAACAAATTTTTAACAAACTGCCAAACATCGCTAATTATGCTGTTACTGCATCGCTTATTCCGTCCAAGTTGTAATCGTCTGCACTTAGCGGTGTGCCGCCAAAGCCGCCTGGTCTGTCGCGTGTCCAGTTAGCAAACAGGGTCATTTCGCCAGTAACTTGTGTTGCAAAGTTCCACCTGTGTTTAGCGTCGTTTTTATCCTTTAGATACCAACCTTCGATAACGAAACCTTCGCGCTTAAAATCGGTCGGTTCTATAAGCAACTCGTTTTTTTTCAAAAACTGGTAAAAAGAGCGTTTGCGCGGATCTACAACAAACTCAACTTTAATACCTTTGGGTTTGAAGAACATAAATGCCACAAACGGCAATACTAAAATCAGAAAAATTGTCAACCAACCCCACCACGGCATAGCCGCTACACCTGCAAAAAATCCAAGAACCATAGCAAATCCTCCTTGTTAAAAGTGGTAAAATTTATGTTAAAACCAGTATAGCATACGGTGTGCAAGCTGTCAAGAAATTTTAGCAGAAATTTATAAATTGTAGCCCGAAATTATTTGTAATGCAAGTAGTTTGCCAAAATTTGTTGCATATAAAGTGGGCAATCTTTTTCAAACAGTTGAATTTGCCCGTCTTTAAGCACAAACAGCGGTTTTGCTATATCAAATATAATATCTTTGGAATTATCGTAAATATGGACATCATCGCACAGCGGCAAAACTTCTTGCAAATTTTTTAGCGAGTTGTCGTATCTTCGCAACAAGTCCGCCGTGGGAATACCGTGCCCACCTTTTTTTACCCTTTTTGCTACTCTATTAATGGATAATTGCACACTTTCCAAGCCTACGTAAAAAAGGGAAATTTTGAACCCTTTTTCTTTGGCTTGCTGAATGTTCCTTATTATCGTTTTGCCTGTTAAGGTTGTTTCCTGATTAAAGGATTGCTCGCCGTTTAGGCAACTTCTAAAAAGTTTGATAGTTTCTTTACCCGCCTTTATTTGCACCATTGCGTTTTGCCAATCGTGGTTAAACTGCTGTTGTACAATTTCGTCCGCATTTATTCTGATGCCCAAATCCATGGCGGGGTTTTTTGATAGCAATCTAAAAAATGTTGATTTACCCGCACCATTTACCCCTGCAAACAACGTATAAGTTTTACACATACTGTATACCATTCTCTTCCAAAATTTTTATAAGCCTTTCATGGCTATTTTCGGTTTCTTCATAGATAACCTGTAGCATTTTGATGTTTCTGTTTTTGTTAAAAATGTGCACGGCGAGTTCTTTTTTTTCGGTGGGCAAACTGGCGAGGTAATCGCCCAAAGTTATATCGGATATTTGGTCAATTTCGTAAATTTCTTTTGCGGTTAAGTAAGGTTCGGTTGTTTGGGTTGCGGTTTTTGTAAGGGGCGGTATATTGCTTTCTATTAGGACAACATCTTTAATTTCGCCACGTAAAGTGCTTGGCATTTCTTTTTTTAGTGCTACTGTTGCTGACATATCTCTACCTCCATAAAATAAATTTGTAAATAATGTACCATAAATTTTGCAAGTTGTCAAATTTTTCGCACATAAAACTGGATTTACTGTTTTCAGCCCGTGGCAACCGAGCTCTCCAAAAAAACGCCTGTTCCCGTTATGGCAAAACTGCCGCAACTTGGCGGAATAAACACCGAACGGCCGCAAGGCAATTCCAAGCTGTAATTCTCGTAAAGTACCGTAAAACTGCCCTCTACGCAAGTTAATATAAAAAACGTTTTGGGGTTAGTTTTTTGCGTAATATTGCTGTTTATTCCCTTTTTTATCTCCCGTTTAACCACCGAAAAATATTGATTTTGCACAACGCCATTTTTTACGGCTGTTTTAGGAAATTTATTGGCAAAATCGGAAACAGCTATGCCGTCTTTTATGTGCAGTTGTCTGGGCAAGCCGTCTAGCCCTAGGCGGTTGTAATCGTAGAGCCTAAAGGTAACATCGCAATTTTGCTGAATTTCTGCCAGTTTAACGCCGCTAGTAATTGCGTGCACCATTCCTGCGGGAATATCTATCATATCGCCCTTTTTTATGGGCAACCTGTTAAGGCAGTCCAGCGGGGCGTTTTGTAGCTTTTGCGGAGTAGCATCGTCGGTTAGCCCTATTATTAAATTTTGGTCAGATTTTGCCTGCATAATATACCACATTTCACTTTTGCCGCGTTCAAAGCCGTTTGCAAGGGCGTACTCATCGTTGGGGTGCACTTGTATAGATAAATCGTCTTTGGCATCAATTATTTTTACAAGCAACGGAAACCCGTTTTTTTGGTAAAATTCGCTTGCTTTTGTGCCAAGCCAACCAACGGAATTTTGTGCTATTACTTTATCAAACGGTTCGCCAGCCAGTTCGCCATTTGCTATTATGCTCATTTCGCCAGGTGCGTTTCTGCAAGAAATATCCCAACTTTCGCTACCCCAAACCATTTTTTTTATTATGGGAACAAATTGCAACGGATACATAAAATTTCCTCCAATCAAATTTCCAAATTTCCAAATTTTCAAATTTTCCACCTAAAATTACTGCTCGTCAAAATAATCCACATCAATTTTTTTAATAAGAAACGTCTCACTTGTGCTTACTCCGAGGTTATGTTTTATCATAAATTTCGCCAACATAAGCCCGTCCACGAGTATTATTTTGTTACTTTGCAAAGATTCAGCAAAATCAATCGCTGGCTTGGAGAAACTCGAAGTAGTGATAAACACGCCTTTTGCCGCCTTTTCGCCAGCTAATGCTCCTACAAATTTTTGCACCTCTGGGGCGGATATTTTGGTGGATTTATCCCATTTTTTGGCTTGAATGTAAATCATTTCAAGCCCCAACTCGTCTTGCTTTATTATGCCGTCAATTCCGCCGTCGCCCGTTTTTTTTGTAACCTCGCCAGAACCCTCTAGCCCGCCATATCCCATTTTTAGCAGTAAGTCAACCACTAATTTTTCAAAAAACGTGGGCGTATTTGCACAGATTTCTTCCAATAAATCTTGTGCAAGTTGCAAATTTAGCTGTTCTGCCAACAGCCCCATGATTTCCTGCGGAGTTTTGCCTGTTTCTTCGAGATTGGCGGAATCTTCAAATTCGCTGACTGGTTTGTTGTCTGATTTGTTGTCTGGTTCGGCGGCGGCTTTTGCGGCGGTTTTTTGAAAATTTTCGTAATTTTTCAGGGTTTTCGTGGTAATGTTTGGCGGATTTTGCGAAAGCAATTTTTGCCCCTCGGCTGTGATTTTGTAGTTGCCCCGTTTTCCGTGGGTTACAATTAAATTCGCTTTTCGGAGATATGTAACTGCCCAACTAGTGCGATTGTAGATTGTTCGCTGTAAACCGCTTGGCACACGGCTTTGTTTGTCCTGCTCCGTTAATGCGAAAAAAATTTCCACGTGTTCTAAAACTTTTCTGAATGAATGTGTTTCGCCGTTGGATAGAAATTTTAGGACGGGTAGCATTATTTCTTGAAAATTCGGCATTGCCATTTTGTCAACTCCTTTTGGGTTGGGGTGGTGGTTTTTTTACGGTTCTATTATATCACAAATTCCAAAAATTACAAATTCCAAAAAACACACAAAATGGGCGAATTTTTTCAAATCCGCCCATTTTGCCAATATTTTATAAATCTTCAAAACTAACGTCAACGCCATTATCACGGGTGTGCTACAACAATTCCATCAAAATCAAAACGTTCGCCAAAAACAAGCCGTGCTGTGCTATAAAGCGTTTCTTCTTCAAACATTGCATTTCTGCCATATTCAGCAAGTAAACGTTCGCCCTCTGCATTAACGAGTGCTCTTTCTTCGTCAGTAAATTGGTCATTAAGCCTGTCAAAATTTGAGGTTTCATCTGCAATGCCCCTTACAAACATTCTAAAGAGAGCAAATAATCCGCCCTCGTCTATTTCGTCAATAGTTGGCGAAAGTTTTATAAACGGAGTTACAAAATCAAATGTAGGTGCTAAAAGCGAACCTTGTTTGAGGGCTTCGTTTAAGACATCTAACGCATCTTGTAAATCCTGTTCGGTAATAGTAATTATAATGCCATTTGGAAAACCGAGCGAACTTGCAGATACTTCTATATTTGTTACTGGAATAATACCCTCTTGCAAATCGTGTAGATCTGTTATTGGAATAATATCGTATTGCAAGGCAAGTATGTTTTTTATTTCCT